>CAYLYR010000154.1:0-6091 GCA_964387835.1 uncultured Melioribacter sp. | reverse complement strand
CAGCGCCTTAACGGCTGACAACAAATTTATTTTGTGTTTTTCATTTTTCCGTATCTATCCCCCAAATAGATAATAAATTCGGCAATCAAAATTCCCAAAATCGCGCCGAGCGTGTCCGCCATCAGATCTAAAAAATCCGCTTGCCTTTTCGGGATAAACATCTGATGCAATTCGTCGAATGAGCCGTAAAGAAAAGAAATTCCTAACGTAAGAAAAATTCTCGAGAGAATTAAATAATTTTCCCTAAAAAATCTAACTGCAAAAGATAGAAGAAAAGCAAGTCCGAAATAAGCAAGAATGTGCTCGATTTTATCGCTCAGTTTTATAGTGTGGGGAAGCATATTCCCGGGCAAAGTTGTGAGAATAAATATCAGCGCCCAATAAAAGATTAAGGGCTGCAATATAAATCGCTTCGGGTTTTCCGCAATTATTTTATATAATCGAAGCATCTAAAAACTTAATTGTTTGCGGAATATTTGTCATTATCTCTTTTGCGGTAATACCGAAAATCGTTTTATCTTTTCGGAGAAGATCGGCGGAAAGAGAGTGAATATAAACAGCCGAAATAACCGCCGGTTCAATCGTTTTGGACTGCGCAATAAAGGAGGCAATAACTCCGCTTAAAACGTCTCCGCTTCCGAATTTTGCCATTCCCGCATTTCCCGTCGAATTGATAAAAGCTTCACCGTTCGGATTGAAAATTATTGTCGGAGCGCCTTTCAAAACAAGATATGCGCCTGTTTCCTTAGTAAAAGTTTTTCCGAAATCTAAAACATCTTCCTTCAATTCGGCAACTGTAATTCCGAGCAAATCGGCAAACTCCTTTTGATGCGGAGTCAGCACAAAATTACGAAGATTATTTTTTTTATATTTTCCGTTACGGAAAGGAAACAATCCGTCTGCGTCGATTACTACTCTTTTCCCCTTCAGCATTTCAACTAATTTTTCAACGGCGGCGGCTGTCTCGGGTTCCCGTCCCAAGCCGGGACCGATTGTTACCGCATCAGCCCAAGATAATTTTTCTTCAAAGTCGGTAATATCATCCGAAGTTAAATAATCCTTTCCCCCTTTATTATACGGCATAATAATCAAGCCTACATTTTCATCATTAAAAAGATGGCGGACGCTTTGCGGAACAGACAAAATAGAAGCTCCGCCGCCGGAATAGAAAACCGAAAGTGATGAAAACATTCCCGCGCCTACATATTTACCGGAACCGGCAATCGTTAACACTTTTCCGGCTGAATATTTATTCAAATCAACGGTTTTAACAGGCAATCCTTCGTAAGCGTCTTCAGGTTCAATAAGATAATTATCGGTTTCAAGAGATTCAAAATATTCCGTCCCGATTCCGATATATCCCTTAACTACTTCACCCGCATAAGCCTTTCCCTTTTCAAAAAACAAACCTTGTTTAAATCCTCCGAGTGCAACCGTCAAATCCGCATCAAATACAATTTCCCCTGCGCCGGTATCGGAGTTCAATCCGCTCGGCACATCAATTGCAACGCGAAAAGCATCCAGCGAATTTAGGTAAGTTATTATTTTATTATAAGGAGATTTTAATTTCCCGCGCGCGCCGGTTCCGAGAAGCGCATCAAAAACGACTGTACAATCTTTCAGCTTATTCAAATCTCTTGGGGATTTGTACAGAGTAATTTCACCCGATTTAGTTTGAGCAATCAGATTTTTAGTCGCTTGATAATTAAGAAGCGCATCTCCTTTCAAAGTTTTATCATCAGCGAGAGTAATAATTTTAACATAGTAGCCGTTATTGATAAAATGACGCGCCGTAGTAAAACCGTCTCCGCCGTTATTCCCTTTGCCTGCAGCAACTCCGATTTTCATATAACCGTTTAATTCGGGAAATGCCTTCAAAGTCTCGATAAAAACCGAGCGTGAAGCGTTTTCCATCAACATCGGACCTTCTAATCCAAGTGTTTCCACCGCATATTTATCGGCATTTCTATTCTGCTCTGCTGAAAATAATGGTATCATTTTATCATCTCAATTAATAATTGAATTAAAAAAACTAATAAATCTATAATAAGAAAAATATTTACTTTTCGGATAAGTCCGGAATTATTAAAGTAAACGTTGTTCCGTTGCCTTTTTCACTATCAATGGAAATCTTACCTTTCATAATCCTAACATACTTATTAACCAACGCCATTCCGAGTCCGTTTCCTTCGAATTTTCTATTATAGCCTTGCTCTTCCTGAGTAAAGGCGGAAAAAATCTCCGGTAAATATTCTTCGGAAATTCCGATTCCCGTATCACGAACTTTTACAATAATATCATTGGATTTGTTCTCGCTTACCGTAACTGTAACGCCGCCTTCCTTGGTGTATTTAATCGCGTTATCGATTAAGTTAACTATCGTCTGCAGCAATGCATAACTGTCGGTAACGATTTTTCGTCCGCTAAATTCTTTTAATAATTCCAAAGTCAATTTTTTGATATTAGCTGCTTGTCTGTATTCCGCGATAACATTTTCAATTTGCCGTACTACATCTACCTCTTCCTTTATCGATTCATAAGTTCCGGATTGTAATTCCGTCATATTTAAAATCAAATCCACGGTTCTTATTATTCTTCGGCTCGAAGAATCGATGCTTGAAAATGCCGTCTGTAAATCATCGTTAATATCATCCTGACAGTCCATTTTAAGCAACGAAATAAAATTGAGCACAACGTTTAACGGACTTCTGATTTCATGCGACATTTGCGCAAGGAATTCTGATTTTACCCTTTCCGAGGCTTCCGCCTTCTGCCTTGCTTCAATCAGTTCCTCAATCATTTGCTTTCTTTCCGTTATGTCCGAAACAGCGCCGACTATCCCGACAACCCTATTTTCTTTATCGCTCCAGATAGGTTCGCCTTTGCTTCTTACCCAGATAATTTTTCCATCTTTACGGATTATTCTTACTTCGGCAATTCCCACTCTGTTATTCATAATATTTTTAACGGATTCCTTCTCAATCCAATAATCATTAGGATGAAGAATACTTCCCCAATCCCCTTTATCTTTGAACTCTTTTAATGAATACCCCGTTATCTTTTCAAATGAATCGGAAACCCAAACGGTAGTGAAATTACCCGCTGCATCTATCTCAGTTTCAAAAATATAGTCGGTGGCAAGTTTTGAAATTAGCTTATATTTTTGTTCGCTTTTCATTAAGTCTAATTCTATCTTTTTTCGCGATGTTATATCGACAGCCGAGCCAAGCGCCGCATTTTTTCCTTTCCACTTTATTATTGACGCTGAAAAATTAATCCAAATACCTTCTCCCGATTTATTCAAAACTTTAAACTCATAACTTTTGGGCGCTTCTTTTCCAGTAACCCTCATCTGTCCTCGTTTTTTTACAAGCTCCCTAAAATCGGGATGAACAACATCCCAAAAATTCATGTTGAGCAGCTCATTCGAGGAATATCCCGTAATACGCTCTGTAGTTTTATTAACGTACAAAAATTTATCTTTACTAAAAACAAATATTGCGGAGGTTGTAGTTTCAGCTAACGTTCTGAATACTTCTTCATTCTCTTTTATTTTCTTTTCGGCTTCTATTAGCTTCGTAACATCAGTAAGGAAGAGCATTATTGCCTGCTTCCCTTTAAAAAAAATAGGAGTAGCAGAACTGCTGACATAAATTTCCTTTCCATCCATAGTAAAAAATTTCTCGGTTACGGTTTCAACCGGTTCTCCCGTTTCCATCATTCTTCTAATTCTTTTCAGCGCTAATTCTTTGGATTCGGGATGAACAAAGGAAAGAACAGGTCTTTTTAGAAATTCTTCCTTCGATTTAGCCCCTACAATTTTGAGAACGGCATCATTTGCATAAAGGAATTTACCAGCCGCGTGAATGACAATTCCTACAGATGAAAATTCAATAATTCTCTGAAAATCCGACTTCGACTGTTCCAACTGATGCTCGGTAATTTTTATTTCCGTAATATCGGTTACAACAGCCAACACCTGATTATCGCCTTTGTATCTCAATCTTGAAACAAAATATTTTTTTTCTCCATCTATTAACAATTGATAAATAAAACTTTCATCCTTTTTCGTCTGCAAAACAAAGTCTATCTTGTTTTTTGCTTCGTCGGCAACCTCGGGAGGGAGAATTTCCGTCAAAGGTTGTCCCACAAAATCTTCAGGCTTTTTATAAAGTAAATCTTCGCCGCCGTGAAATGCGCTATAAAAAATAAATTCATACTTATCGTTAATAATAAAAAGAAGATCGGGAATTGCTTGTAGAACCGCTTCGTCAAATTCCTTTCTCGCTTTGAGTTCACTTTCTAATCTATACTTTTCCGTAACATCTCTGAACACAAGAACCGAGCCGATGATATTTCCTTTTTTGTCCTTAATAGGAGCAGCGCTATCGGCAATTTGATACTCTTTCCTATTCTTTGAAATCAGAGTAGTGTGATTTGCCAAGCCGATTATTTTCCCTTCCCTCATAACTTTTTCAATAGGATTTTCAACCTTCTTGCGAGAAAAAGTGTTTACAATGTTAAATATCTCCGAAAGTTCTCGTCCTTCGGCTTCATCTTCTTTCCACCCGCAAAGCTCTTCGGCAATCGGATTCATTTTAACAACTTTACCTTTAGCGTCCGTAGTTATCACAGCATCCCCGATGCTGTAAAAAGTAGCTTTTAAAGCGCTTTCTTTTTCACGTAATTCTTCCTCAAGTTTTTTTCTTTTTGTAATATTCACTACAAAAACAGAAACTCCCGTAACAACTCCGGCTTCATTTTTAATCGGGGAATAATGATTTTCCCAAAAAGTACGCTGCTTCCCTTTGCCGTATTCTTCGTCGAGAATAAATGAATCACCGTTCAACGCTTTATCAAAATTTTGTTTAGCCTTTTCTTTATCATCTTCCCGTAAAATATAATCGAGCATGTTTTGCCCTAATTCAATATCCTTTCCCCAAATTAATTTCATTGTTTTTTTATGGGATTTTGAAAAAGATGTGTAATTGTAATTCTTATCGAGAGAAAAAACTATTAAACCTTCCGGCGAATCAATCACAGACTGCAAGACGTTCTGCCGTTGATTACTTTGTCCTTCTCCATTATGATTTTTCTTTTTATCATTCATATTAATTAGTAATTGTTTTTAAAACTAATATTTTATTTTGGATATTAATTTATCAAAAAAAACAAAATAAACAACTTTTAGGTTCAAGAATGAAAGAAACCGAAGAAAAAAAATTTGCGGAATTATGGAGCGTGATGCAGCGTTTGAGAAAAGAATGTCCTTGGGATAAAGAACAAACACACGATTCCATTAAAGCCGCAACGTTGGAAGAAACATATGAAGCCGTTGAAGCTATTGATAATAAAGACTATGATTCCCTCAGAGACGAACTTGGCGACATGCTGCTGCATATAGTTTTTCATTCAGTAATTGCGGAAGAGAACAACGAATTTATGCTGACGGAAGTTATCGAAGGAATTACAAATAAACTTATACGAAGACATCCGCACATTTTCGGCGACGTAAAAGTAAAGGACAGCAAGGAAATTGAAAAAAACTGGGAAGCGATTAAACTCCGGGAAGGGAAAAAATCTCTGCTCGACGGCGTACCGAAAAGTTTATCCTCGTTATTACGCGCATACAGGATACAGGAAAAAGCTTCCAAAATAGGTTTTGATTGGGAAAATAAGGAAGACGTTTGGGAAAAAGTCGAGGAAGAATTAACTGAATTTAAAGAGGCTGAAAAAAACGGCAGCATTGAAAAAATTGAAGAAGAGCTGGGAGATTTACTTTTCTCGTTGGTCAACTATTCCCGCTTCTTAAAAATTAATCCTGAAAACGCACTGCGCCGCGCAAATGAAAAATTCATAAAACGTTTTTCTTACGTCGAGGAAAAAATAAATTCATCGGGGAATAACCTTGTTGATGCTACACTCGAGGAAATGGATAAGTTTTGGGAAGAGAGCAAAAAGGAAAATTTGTAAATATGCCCAATGGATAAATCCGGTGGTTAGCGGGATGCCTCGCAATGACGATATGGTTATTCCGTCATTGCGAGCGAACGTAGAGAGCGAAGCAATCTCCAATACAGAAAACCAATGC
>CAYLYR010000153.1:3086-6094 GCA_964387835.1 uncultured Melioribacter sp. | reverse complement strand
TGTAATAGTAGTTGGAGCGGGACCCGCCGGGAGCAGCGCCGCGCGCAAATTGGTTGCCGCCGGGAAAAGAGTTTTAATTCTCGATAAATTTTCTTTCCCTCGAGTAAAACTTTGTGCCGGTTGGATAACGCCTTCAACTGTTCGTGATTTGGATCTCAATTTTAATAGTTATTCCGGAAGTGTAAAAAAATACGACAGACTTCATTTTTATATAAAGGGAATTCACATTCCTATTCCTACAACGCAGTATTCAATCCGGAGATATGAGCTGGATGAATACCTTCTAAACAGAAGCGGCGCGGATTTTGAGACACACAAGGTGCGTAAAATAATAGAACACAAAGGGAAATTTGTAATCGATGATATTTATGAGTGTAAATATCTTATCGGCGCGGGCGGAACAAACTGCCCGGTCTATCACACTTTTTTTAAGAAATTAAATCCGAGAGCCTACGATGATGAAATTACGACTATGGAGGAGGAATTCCAATACGAGTGGAATGACCCTGAGTGCAGACTTTGGTTTATGGAAAATAAACTTACCGGTTATTCATGGTATGTTCCTAAAGAGAACGGTTATCTTAATGTTGGGATAGGGGGAACATTGAGCGGCATAAAAAGAAACGGATTAACAATAAAAGACTACTGGAAAACCTTCACCGAAAAGTTAAGCGCCAAAGGGTTGGTTAAAAACTACAAATTCAATAGTAAAGGATACAATTATTTTTTACGGCAAAAAGTTAATCACGTCCGATTCGGGAACGCTTTTATTGTCGGAGACGCGGCGGGTCTTGCCACTCTCGATATGGGAGAGGGAATCGGACCATCGGTTAAAAGCGGTTTACTTGCGGCGGAATCAATTCTATCTGATAAGAAATACTCTGTAAAAGATATTCCTAAGTATAGCATACCGGGAATTATTTTTCCGTTTCTAAGAAAATGAAGAATGAAAATTTTTTTTTGTTGAAATAATCGATATTTTTATAATTCTGAAAATTGAATAAGATTTTGATATGATAATTATTGTTACTTTTACTTTCATCAGGAGTTTTAATGAATCTTCAAGGTCTCACTAAACAAGAATTAATTTCTTTGGTTGATAGTCTTCAAGGAAAAATTTCGAATAATGCTAACAATCATGAGGTTGCAGAATCGCTTCTTGAGTTAGCTCATGAATTTATTGCTATCGTTGATTCGAAAAAATTAGTTTGGGTAAATCACAGAACAGAAGAATTAACCGGTTGGACTAAAGAGGAACTGCTCGGTAAAAGTTTTTTGGATTTCGTTTATGAAGATGAAAAAGATTTGGTAATAGAGAATCATATAAAGATAATGACGGGGGCGGACTCATATAATTCCAAATATAAATTCAGAATTTATAACAAGAACGGAGAAATTGTTTGGGTGGAAAACAGACCTTCTCCTTATTTTTGGAAAGGAAAGAGAGCGTCAATTTCCTTTATGTTGGATATTAACGAATATGAGAAAGCAGCGCGGAAATTAGAAGAAAGTAAAATAAAATATGAAACGGTTGTTCAGAATTCACTGGAAGCAATTATTGTAATGCGAGATTTTAAGCTAATTTTTATGAATCGCACAACCGAACAGATGTTTGATGAAAAATATGAGAATCTCATTGGGGGTGACATAAAAAAATTCATTCACCCCGATGATTTGCCGATAGTGGTTGAGGCTTACAAAAATCGCCTAACAGGTAGGAGCGCTCCGAATAAATATATTGTTAGACTTTTTACATCCAAAAAAGAAATTTTTTACGGTGAAATTTCTGCGGTGATTCTTGATTGGGAAGGGGAGCCTGCTTCAATGTCGTTTATCTCAAACGTTACTGAAAAAGTGCTGGCAAATAAAAAATTAGAGATATTAAACAATCAGTACAAAACAATAATCGAAAATTCTCTTGAAGGCATTTTCATTCATTCCGATTCAATTATTCTTTTTGTTAATCAAGCTTTTGCAGATATTTTGAAAAAATCGTCCAAAGAAATATTAGGTAAGAAAATTAGTGATGTTATAAATACTAAGGATGCCAATTTAATTGAATATAATTCACTTAAACTTATTGAAGGGGAAGCGGGGATTGATAATTATCAAGTCCGAGCAATCGACTCTGAAGGTAATAATCATTGGTTGGTTATGCGCTCCGTAAAATACGATTGGCAAGGAAAACGAGCAATCCTGAATTTTGTTTACGATATTACCGACCAAAAGGAAGCGGAAAAATCATTGCTTGAACAAAATGAGCTGTTGGAGACATTGATAAATTCCGGTACCGAAGATATTATTTGTTTTCTTGACACCAAGGGAAGAGTGATTAAAGCTAATAAGAATTTTATTCATTTTTTCGGTTTACGGAAAATTTCTATTTTACGAAAAACAATAGAGGGGCTTTCGGTTTTTTCCCCGGTAAATAAAGAATATTTTTGGAGATTAAATGAAATATTAAAGAATTCGTTTTTCTCACAGAAGATTATTAGAGCCGATATAGAGTTGGAGTCTTCAAACCGTACAAAGCATATTTTCGATTTATCGGTGATTCCTTTGAAAGATAATTTGGATAGACTTAACGGACTTGTTTTTTCAGGGAGAGATGTTACTGCCGAACGCAGCAAAAGTAAACGCTTAATTGAAAGTGAAAAGAGTTACAGAGAAACGCTGCATTTGATTAAGTTAATTGCCGATTCAAGCCCTAACTTGATCTGGGCTAAGAATATGGAAGGTGAATATATCTTTACGAACGATAAATTTAGAAAACTTTTCCTCGGAATTGAAGACTATCGTGAAGTCCTTGGAAAAGAAGAATCCGAATTTATTAATAAGATGTTGGAGAAATATAATTATAACGAAAATTTATTCTCTTTCGATGAAGTAAGCAAATCTTACGAAGAAACTGTTTTGAAAAGTTTGGAGCCTATTTCGGCTCGTGTAAGTGGAAACTTAAATGCCGAACATTATGATTTCTCATTCTATATTGCACCTCTTTTTAGTGT
>CAYLYR010000153.1:0-2986 GCA_964387835.1 uncultured Melioribacter sp. | reverse complement strand
ACTTAAATGCCGAACATTATGATTTCTCATTCTATATTGCACCTCTTTTTAGTGTCGATGGAGAATTAATCGGAACTATCGGTACCGCAAATGATATTACCAACGAAGTTAAAAAAGATAAGGAGATTAAAGCTAACGAAAAGAATTTCCGGTTGTTAATTCATAATTTCCCTCATGCAATTTTAATAACAAGGAAAAGTAAAATTCTGTTTTACAACAATGCTTTCAAAAATCTTTCTGGATTCAATGATGAAGAAATTGACGACTTGGATTTTATAACGCTAATTGAACCGGCGGATAGAGCAAGAGTTCTTAATTTCTTCGGTTCGGAGTATAATTTTAAAACCTCGTCGGAGGCAATTGAATTCCAATTTATAACAAAGGATGTGCGGACTTTATCCGTTAAATCCAATTCGTTTATTACAAATTGGGGCGACAGTGCAGCGGTGATTACAGTGCTGCATGATATTACGGATGAAAAGAAACACTTAATTGAAATTTTAAGGCTTTCCAAGGCAATCGAACAAAGTCCGGTCGGAATCTTAATTACTGATTTGGAACATAAAATTGTGTTTGCAAATTCCTATATTACTAACCTTACCGGATATATGTTGGAAGAAATTATTGGAGAAAACGCAGACGTTATAAATTCCGATACGGAATCATGTAACGATATTGAAAAAACAGTAAAAGCCGGACAAGTTTGGCGAGGTGAAGTAAAAAAACGAAAGAAAAATGGAGACCATTATTGGGCGTTATGTACGGTCGCCGCGATTAAAGATAAAGAAAACAGAATAATAAATTACTTGTACGTACAGTTTGATACGACTGAACGTAAAGAGATGATTGAGGAATTGGTAAAAGCAAGAGATGAAGCTAAAAAAGCCGATAGGCTTAAAGCGGAGTTTTTAACACAGATTTCACATGAGATCAGATCTCCCATAAATGCGCTTCTCAGTTTCTCAAGTATGATTAAATATGAAATCGCAGATAAGATTGATGATGACTTAAAGTATGCTTTTGACAGCATGGAAAATGCCGGACAACGGCTTGTAAGAACTGTGGATTTGATATTAAATATGTCGGAAGTTCAAACCGGCGCTTATGATTACAGACCAACCGATATAGATGTTTCAGGATTGCTCGCTGGGATTTACCTTGAGATGAAACCTATTGCCGATAGAAAAGGGATAGAGCTTAAGTTCGATGACAGATTGAACTCGGTTTCAATTTATAAAGATGAATATACTATAAAGCAGGTTTTTTTGAATATTATTGATAATGCAATCAAATACACAGATAACGGCTCCGTAATAATTAAGACTTATAAAAATGAAGAGGGGAAAGTTGTAGTTTCTGTTAGCGATACCGGAATCGGGATAAGTGAGAAATATTTGAGCCAGATATTTGACCCTTTCACGCAGGAAGACCAAGGTTACACTCGGAAATATGAAGGTAACGGATTGGGACTTTCGCTTGTAAAACAGTATCTCGAATTAAACAAAGCCGAATTATCCATTCAATCCGAAAAAGGCGCGGGAAGTACATTCACCGTTACTTTCTAATCTTTAATCGGCTGATGATATTTTTTTAATAAGTCGTTTACTTCTTTAACAGGATTGAATGTAAAAAGAGGTACTTCTACAAAAAAAGTTATCCAATTGTGCATAGCCCCGTTCCAAAGTCCGGGTTGTTCCAATACCTTTATTTCTTTTCCGTTGAATGATTTTTTAGTTACAATTCCTAAATCCGGATTAACAAATTTCATTAAATCAAATTTTTCTCCATGATGATTTTTTACCGAACAAACCAAATCAACAGGGTTAAAATGTGTTGACGCATTTAATATTTCTACTTGAGAAGAATCTGTAAAATCAACTTGCGCTTTTTCTATTATCTGAAGAGAATCTTCTCCGTTTCCTTCAACCCAAAACGGACCTCCGCCCGGTTCGCCCTCGTTTTTTACCATTGCGGCAATTCTGAAAGGACGGTTTAGTAAGTTGAATAAAATATTTTTTTCGTCTAAAGAATTATGCGGGATTGAAATAAACATGAATTTAGAAATAAAATTTTTAATCTCACTGATTTTATTGATTGAAACATCCCTTTTTTCGAGAAGAGATAAATAGGAATGAATGATTTCTCTCAGTTTAATTGCAAGTCCGGTAAGCGTCTGCTTAAACGTAATAATACTATCCTGATGGTGTAAATGAGCAATGTTATCTATGTTATTAAT
The DNA here is from genome assembly GCA_964387835.1 of uncultured Melioribacter sp. Classification (GTDB taxonomy): domain Bacteria; phylum Bacteroidota; class Ignavibacteria; order Ignavibacteriales; family Melioribacteraceae; genus WGAL01. The sequence continues at coordinate 750 of CAYLYR010000153.1, read as the reverse complement.
ATAGATAAAATCGGAATCTATTTGGTTAAGGTTCTCAATTAATGCACCGTGTCCGGCCGGGCGAAACAGAATGTTGCCGTCGTTATCTTTAACCAAGTTGCCGTTCTCATCCAAAGCTATCGTATCTGTTTTACCAAGCTGGTAAGAATAAGATATGAATGATTTCTCTTTATCGTTATTATTTGTTTTAGAAAACTCATGAAAAATTTTCTCAAATTTCACTCTATGTTTTTCCGATATTGTGAAATGAACTTTAACCGAAGTCCCGAAAAGTTTTTCAGCTTCGGTAAGATGTTCTTCCGCAGGAGAGTAAATGTTAATCCCGGCGCTGTGAAAAGGGATGAGAGCTTTCGGAGAATCTAATAGATTAAGTCCTTCTTCGGTAAGAATAATTTTTAATATTGGAATCAAATTCGTTGTTTCATCAGCTAAAAATTCATTTTCAAGTAAGCGGGTAAATGCGAAATCTTTGAGATGATTAAAGAAGAATAAAGTTTTCTCAAAGTCAGGATTTTTGCCTGCACTATCCTTTATTTCAGATAATGTAATTGAATCGTATTGAAAATAGACGTTAGATAGCGCTTTAAACATTCTTGTAGCTGCGCCTGAAGCAGGAACAAATTTAGTGAAAGTAAAGCTATTTTTTTTTGCGTGGAATATCTCAACAAATTCATTAATCTCGGATTCTGAAAATGCATGTATTCCGTCGGCAACAGTAGCTGGGCGGAGCAACCGAGGTTTTTCTGTTCC
>CAYLYR010000152.1:0-6139 GCA_964387835.1 uncultured Melioribacter sp. | reverse complement strand
CAACCAAATCGTTAAAGATTTTCCCCATTTTCGCTCTGTCTCCATATCCAAGCCAGCAAATTCTTGATGGTAAACCTTGGAAATGGACTTTCTTCTGTGCTAATTTAATCCAGCGGACAAGAGCTTCATCTTCCGGAAAAGTTTCCAAAATCGCCTTATCCGTTTCGTAAATGTCATTAGGATCGCCGGAAAGCGCCGCCCAGCGGAAAGGACCTTTACCGTCGTTAAATAACGGACGAATAAATTCCGGTACGAAGCCGGGAATATCAAAAGCATTTTCAACACCGTTTTCCTTAGCTTCTCCGCGAATGTTGTTTCCGTAATCAAAAGTTATTGCTCCTCGTTTCTGAAATTCCAGCATTGCCTTAACGTGTTCCACGATTGTGGCTTTTGTGCGTTTAATATATTCATCCGGATTTTCCTCGCGGAGTTTCAATGCTTCTTCATACGAAATTCCCATAGGGACATAGCCGTTCAATGTATCGTGCGCGGAAGTTTGGTCGGTTAAAACATCGGGAATAATATTGCGGCGTAATATTTCAGGTAAAACTTCGCCGGCATTTCCTACCAAACCGACAGATATGGCTTCTTTATTTGCTTTCGCTTCCTCAATCAGCTCAAGTGCATGATCAAGATCATTTGCAATTACATCCAAATATCCGGTGTCAATTCTCTTCTGCAGTCTTTCCCGATCAACTTCAATCCCGAGAAAAGCTGCGCCGTTCATTGTTGCCGCAAGGGGCTGAGCGCCTCCCATGCCGCCGATTCCGGCTGTAAGTAAGAATTTTCCGCTGAGATTTCCGCCGAAATGCTGGCGCGCACATTCTGCAAAGGTTTCATACGTTCCCTGCAAAATTCCCTGCGTCCCGATGTAAATCCAACTCCCTGCGGTCATTTGTCCGTACATCGTTAATCCGAGCGCTTCAAGACGTCTGAATTCATCCCAGTTTGCCCAATCGGGAACTAACATTGCATTTGATATTATAACTCTCGGCGCGTCTTTGTGCGTTCTGAAAATCCCGACAGGCTTTCCCGATTGCACGAGTAAAGTTTCATCATCTTCAAGATTTTTTAACGATTCAATAATTGCGTCATAAGATTCCCAGTTTCTCGCAGCTTTCCCCGAGCCGCCGTAAATAATAAGTTCATCCGGTTTTTCCGCAACGTCAGGGTCAAGGTTGTTCATCAGCATTCTCATTGCAGCTTCCTGAATCCAGCCTTTGGCGCTTAACTTTGTTCCGTGCGGTGCGTGAATTTCTTTGTGTGCCATTTTAATCCTCAAAGTGATTATCTAATAAATTTTTATATTGGTTATAAATCGATTTATAAAACCATTTTTTTATAAATGAACTTTTGTCCAATCTTTCCTTAAGCTGTTTTGTGTTTTCCTTCAACTGAAAAGTAAGTCGCGTCGCCTCCTTTTTGGTAAGCTGTACTTCATCTCCTGCGGACTCGATTTTATCAATTATCGAATTAAAAATTGAAAGCTCCTGTGCAAATCTTGAGTCCGAAGACATTTCCTTAACAGCCTGATTGCAGAAGCTCAGCACAAGTTTTTTCTCGTTTTTATCAAAATTATATTTGTAACTTTTGAATTTTAATCCTTTTTTAGCCATAATTCCTTAACTTTTTAGTGATAAAAGATCGTCTTTAATTTTTTTATATCCCGGTTTGATTACGTCATAAATATAGTGTAATCTATCATCGTAATGCGCAAACGCCGATTTCATAGCATTAAGATTTAACTTCTCAATATCCTCGAGAGTAATCCCGAAATACTTTGTAGCTATCATATATTCATTTGTTAACGTTGTGTTGCTCATCAAGCGGTCGTCTGTATTTAAGAAAACCCGAAACTGTTTTTTGAATAATTTAGGGAAAGGGTGATTTTCCAACTTATCGATTGCTCCCGTGTGAAGATTGCTTAAAAGGCAAATTTCAAGGGGAACTCTTTTATCCAATATGTACTGCGCCAAATCTCCAAGAGCCGAAATCTCGTCTCCGGAATCATTAAATACAATATCCTCACTTAATCTCGTGGCATGCCCGATTCTGTGAGCGCCGCAATATTGAATTGCCTGCCAAATCGATTCTTTGCCGAACGCCTCTCCGGCGTGAATCGTAATATTAAAATTTTCTCTTTGAATAAACTGAAACGCTTCGATATGTTTCTTCGGAGGGTACCCGCCTTCCTCTCCCGCAAGGTCAAAACCGACGACGCCTTTCCTTCGATAGTTTACCGCGAGTTCCGCTATTTCAAGAGAGTCGGTCATATTGCGAAGGGCGCATAAAATCACTCCGTATCCGACGCCGAAATCTTCCTTCCCTTTCTCCAACCCGGTAAGAACGGCTTCCATTATATCATCGTAGTAAAGTCCTTCCGCAGTGTGAAGCGAGGGAGCGAATCGCGTCTCCACGTAAACAACTCCGTCATTTTTCATATCTTCCATCATTTCATAAGCTACTCGCTCAAGGTTTTCCTTACTTTGCATTACGGCAATCGTATGTTCAAATCCCTGAAGAAATTCAACGAGATTTCCTTTATACGCGCCGCGATGAAACCACTCTGCAAGTTCATTTGCATCTTCGGTGGGGAGCTTATCATAATTTATTTTCTTTGCTAACTCTATAATCGTTTCGGGGCGAAGTCCGCCGTCAAGATGGTCGTGAAGCAATACTTTCGGGGCTTGGCGGATTATTTCTTCAGTAGTCATATTTTCTCCTTTTTACATTCAAAATTATTCTTTTTAATATGGAAAAGCAATTGAAGATTTACACGCGGAGAAATAAGTTGAAGAGTGCAGCTTGTTACACTGCACACTATCAAAGCATTGATTTACAGCCGCGAGTTAAAAATCACTCTTTTTTATTTCTTACTGTAAATTTTAAAATTGAATTATCATTTGCTTTAACCGGAACATCAAATTTTACGGTTTTTACATCCGTTTTATTGTAGTCGTAATTTGATGAAATTATTTTCCAATTACCCCGCATTATTTGCGTAACATTAACAACAATATCTTTTTCCTTATGATTATCAATTTTAATCTCTCTTGTAAGTTCATAAACTCGCTTGGAAATTATTTCACGTTTTTTATTTGATGATGAAATAAGAACGTCAAACGCTTTCCCAACATTCAGATTAATTTTTTCATCCTTCGGCGTATGTTTAATATTATCTTCGCCTATTAACTCAAGGGAGTTTTTATCTTTCTTGAACAATCTGATTTTTCCCGCGGGGAGTGGAATTCCGAGATTGTTTTTCTTGTTGTTGATAAAAGAGATTTGAACACGCGCATTTTCTTTTTTTGATTCGTTAAATAAAAAGGAAGAAAAAGTAAACTTTTTTCGGGCGGAAATGTTTTCGGCTGAAATAAATGCAATTTGTTTTTGTTCGTTATTTGCAAGTGTTGTAAGCTGCGGTAAATCGTAAATATGATATTCAAAAAAACTTCTTTCCTTAATATTTCTACTATTATCAGCATCGTAACTTTTAGCGGTCATAAAGACGGGAGTCGGGGAATTCTCCGCTCGGTTAATTTCTCCCGCTATCAATTTAAGTTTGGCATTCTTAAACGTCGCTCCGGAACGGTTTGTTATGCTCACCCACGAATTCAAATTTATTTCCGAATCATCTTTATTCAGCACCGCAACATATTCGGCATGCCAATTCATTCCGGAAGTTGAATATGAAAGCTCGGTTGTTATTTTTCCCAAGGACTTACTTTCCACGAGATATTCAAGCGTCGGTTTTGTGATTAAACCTTCCGGAAGTCTTTCGACGCTAAGCGTATATTTGTTAAAATCGGGCAGCATTAAAAGTCCTCCTTCCGCTTTGCGTAAAACCAGACTGTTATTGTTCGCCGAAAGTAATTTGCCGGAGATTTTTTCCCCTTTTTCACTAACGACTTTAATTTCTTTGCCAATATATTTTCTTAAGATTGTTCTCATATCGGCAAGGTCGTATCTGTAATTTTGCTCCAGAACATTTCCCGGAAACTTGATATGAACCGATGTCGGGTCAATGCGCGTCGGAACATCGGTGATTTTAATAATGGATTTATGCGATGTTACATTTACCGTCCTAATTTCCTTTATTACCCCTAAGTCGTTGTTGTAAATAGTAACATTTGCAGATTGAGAAAAAATATTAATTGCCGAGAAGAAAAAAATCACTAATATTAAATGTAGTTTCAACTTCATTTTGCACTCCGGTTTTATTGTTCGTTTTCTTAACTATTATTTGCAAAATAATAAATATTAAGTTTTATTTGGGACTTATTTTTTAGGAAGAGATATGTCAAAAAAATTATCAAAGTATCCGATACTCGATTACTTTTTCCTCACACTCGGAGCGGCTGTGATGGGAATCGGAATCGGCGTTTTTTTAATCGACGCCAAAGTTGTTCCCGGCGGCGTTACGGGAATTTCGATGGCGATTCATTATCTGACAAACGGAAAACTTCCCGTAGGAGTTACAATTTGGGTTTTGAACATTCCCATTTATATTTTGGGAATAAAAGTTTTGGGAAAGCGGTTCGGCGCAAGAACATTTTACGCATTTACACTAAACTCCTTTTTTATCGATTTTTTCCGCGGGGATATTCCCGGCATCAGATTTTTTCGTCTGCAGGATTCCGCTGCGGTTCACGAGCTGCTGAAACACGATTTCTTTTTCTTGATTTTTGTCGCAGCTGCTCTGCTCGGAGGCGGACTCGGAATAATTTTTAAGTTCAAAGGAACAACAGGGGGAACTGACGTTATTGCCGCAATACTGAATGAAAAATTCGGAATCAAAACGGGAATAGCGATGTTGATGACAGACTTGGTTATAGTTTCATTTGCCGGATTGGTTCTGCAATTTAAACATGTAGCTCAGGATAAGCCGACTCTCGTTTTGGTTTTTTATGCAATCTTTCTGATTTACATCTCCGCGCGAATTGTCGATTTGATTATTGACGGATTCGATTATGCACGCAGTGTTTTTATTATTTCGGATAAAAACGAGGAAATTGCAAAAGCGATAATCAATAACTTGAGCCGCGGCGCTACTGCAATTCGTACCAGAGGATTATACAAAAACATTGAGCGAGATGTAATTTACACTGTTGTAACATTAAAGGAATTGGGACGCTTAACGGATATGATTAGGGAAATAGACCCCGATGCATTCGTAACTATTAACAATGTTCATGAAGTGCTTGGAAGCGGTTTCAGAAGAAGAATATAATTTCGGAATCTTTTTTTTCTCTAAATCATCAAACGCATTTTGAATTAAATTATAAAATAGGATTTGATAAATGGAAGAATTACCACAGACCGATTTGTTTACAATTGAAGAGTACGAAAAATTTGTCTCCGAAAATCCGGGAGCGGTTATTTACTTCAGTACTCCTACTTGTAACGTGTGCAAAGTATTAAAACCCAAGCTGAAGGAATTACTTAAAGAAGAATTCCCCGAAATGAAATTTGCTTACGTCGATTGTGAAAAAGCGAAAGAACTCGCCGGACAAAATCAAATTTTTGCAGTTCCCACAGTGCAGTTTATGTTGGACGGGCGCGAGTTTATCAGGAAATCGAGAAACATAAATTTACCAACTCTCTACGATGAGCTTTCCCGACCTTATTCCATGATGTTTGAATAAAGATTGTTTTCTAAGTCCGATTAAAACTCCGCACCGTAGCGGAGTTTTATAATTATATGCGCCGAATTACTTTTTAACCAAAAATTTTTTCGTACGAATCTACTTCCTCTTCAACTCGCTAAACTTTTTTACAAATTTTTCAACTCTCGAAGCATCAACATCATTTCCCCAATAACCGTCAAACTTAAAATAAGAACCGACAATAAACCCGTCGGCAAAGTTAAAGTATTTATCGATGTTTTCCGTAGTTAATCCCGAGCCGATTAACACCGGACATTTTACATGCTTCTTAACTTCCACAATATCAACAACGCTTGCAGCTTCTCCTGTTGCCGAGCCGGTTATTATTACTCCATCCGAAATAAAAAACTCGGCGGCTTTTGCCGTCTCAACTACGGAAGTATCCGCCGTTATTGAGTGCGAGCTGTGTTTCTTCTTAATATCTGTAAATACTTGAATTTCATCGGCGCCTATTTTTTTGCGGTATCTCATTA
>CAYLYR010000151.1:0-6140 GCA_964387835.1 uncultured Melioribacter sp. | reverse complement strand
TGAGAGAGAGTTCGTTAAAGAATTTCGGAGTTGTAATATAAACTATCATGACTTTGTTAAAAGAAAAATATAAAACTTTAGTGAAACGCAATCAAACTCTTTTTGCTATGAATTTTTATAATCTTGAAACTCTGCAAGGTCTTCTCAAAGCCGCTTCGGGAAAAAATACCGCAATTATCCTGCAGGTTTCACCTTCTTCATTGGATTACATGGGAATAAGTGTAATTGCTCCTTTGGTGAAATCCGCAGCCGGTGAATTCGGCGTAGAAGTCTGGCTCCATCTTGATCATGCAAAAGATTTAGCAACAGTCGAAAAAGCTTTACACAACGGTTTTGATTCGATAATGATTGACGGGAGCGAACTTCCGTTTGAAGAAAATATCAATTTGACAAAAGAAGCCGTTGCAATGGCTTCATGGAAAAATATTCCTGTTGAAGCGGAATTAGGTTATGTGGCAAAATTGGGACAATCTCAGCAACCGGGGAAAGGATTCACGAATCCCGAAGAAGCAAAAAGGTTTGTTGCCGAAACCGGAGTTGATGCTCTTGCTATTGCAATCGGCACTGCTCACGGATTTTATAAAGAGAAACCTAAGCTCGATTTTGAACTGTTAAAAAAGATTCGTACAATGCTGCCTAACACAGTTTTGGTTTTACACGGTTCGTCGGGATTGCCGGACAATGATTTAATTAAAGTCATGGAATTAGGAATTAATAAAATCAATGTTGCAACGGAATTTAAAAATGCTTTTATGAATTCAGTAAAAGATATTGTTTGTAACTCCGACGAAATAGATTTGAGAAAAACTTTCCCAAAAGCGATTGATAAAGTCTATAAAATTGCCAAGCATAAATTGGACTTAATAAAATAATGAAAACTATAATTAAAATATTTGTTTCGTTTTTTATTTTCATTTTCTCGGTCTATCCGAAGACTTATATCGTTTCTGAAAACAACGGCGATTATTCCAATATTCAGGACGCTGTTAATATTGCGGTTGCCGGCGATACTATTCTTGTAAGAGAAAAATCGACACCCTATTTTGAAAAAGTACATTTTATTCACAGCGGAAATCAAACGGACGGTTATATTACATTAAAAGCATATCCGAATGAACACCCGATTATTGATGGAACCGGTTTGAATTTAGGAAGCGATTGGATTGTAGGTTTGGTTAAGATTATCAATAAAAGTTATATCGTTGTCGATGGATTCGAAATTCAAAATTTGGTTACCGATGACGGCTCCAAATTCCCTGCCGGTATTTGGGTGCGTGGTAATTCAAGTCATATAAAAATATTAAACAATGTCATTCACAACATAAAACATAATAATCCGGATGCAGGCGCACACGGACTTGCATTTTACGGAACAAACTCTTCTCAGTCGATGAATGATCTACTTATTGTCGGGAATGAAATTTACAACTGTACTTTGGCGTGGAGTGAATCGTTAGTGCTCAATGGAAACGTGGAGTATTTTATTGTCAAAGATAATGTTGTTCACGATAACGACAATATAGCTTTTGATTTCATCGGCTTTGAAGGGACTTGCGCGGACGAAGAATTTGACCAAGCTCGTAACGGTTTGGTCTGTGATAACATTGCATACAATATTGACAGCAGAATAAATCCGGCTTATCAAGGAAGCGGTTCCGCAGACGGTTTTTATGTTGACGGCGGAAAAGAAATTATTTTTGAACGAAATCTTGCTTACAACTGCAACATCGGGTTTGAACTTGCAAGTGAGCATTACGGCAAAACGACAAGCGAAATAATTGTGAGAGATAACTTCGTATTGAACAACAATGCCGTTGGAATTGCAATAGGCGGATATGACAACGAACGCGGCAATACAAAAAATTGTAAAATAGTAAATAACACTTTTTATCACAATCGTAGTTCGGATTTCGATTGGGGATCTGAAATTGAGATAAGCTACTATTGTTATGATAACATCTTTAAAAACAATATTATTTATTCAACAAGCAGCAATCCTCTTGTTAATTACAACAATTCCACCGGCAATAATTTCACTTTCGGGAATAATCTTTACTTTTCGGAAGGTACTCCTAAGTGGATATGGGAAGGAAGTTCATACTACAATCTTACAGACTTTTCAAACGCCTCAGGTTGGGACTTAACATCTCTTTTCGGGAATCCCCTTTTAGCGGAAGATTCAATTGCGAATAATTCACCCGCTATTTCATTAGGTTCTCCTGCAATTGATTCGGGAGAGAACCTTGATTCGTTAATAGTAGGTTCAACCGATTTTGCCGGGAATAATAGGATTTACAATAATGTAATTGATATCGGAGCTTTCGAGTTTCAAAGGACGAACGGCATTGGAGACTCCAAAATAATGCCTGAACATTTTAAACTTTTACCCGCTTATCCGAATCCGTTTTATTTGAAAAGTGATTCGGGAAGCGGCGCATTTACTTCGATAAACTTTGTTTTGGACAAATCACAATTAGGGAAAAGTATCTCGCTTAACATTTACAGCGCTGCCGGTTTACTAATCAAACAAGTTTATTCCGGAACATCTCACAAAACCGAATATTCCATATCGTGGGACGGAAAAAATTCCGAGAATCAATTTGTGTCGGACGGTATTTATTTTGCGGAATTAATAATCGGAAACTTAGCACGAACAGATAAAATCATTTTCATTAAGTAAAAGGAATTTTAATGTTACATAGACTTATAATATTATCGTTAATATTTTTGACAATTAGTTCTTACGCTCAGAATTTACAAACGGTTACATATTCGGAAAGCGATGAAAATTTTTGTAATCCCGCGAGAGGATTTTATTCCGATGAATACGGAAATATCTCTCCCTCATTTATTAACAGCATTAAAGCTCAAGGCATGACACTTGTTCATAAAATTTACAACATTCATCAGTTTAGGACTTCCCCTTTATCACAAGACTTCTTAAATCAAGTTCAAGCGGATTTTACTACGGCAAGAGAAGGCGGAGTAAAGGTAATTCCGAGATTTTTTTATACGGATGATCAAAACGGAGATGATGCGGCTTTAGACACGATACTTCTGCATATTAACCAACTTGCGCCTGTTCTTCAGGCAAACTCCGATGTTATCGCTTTTATGGATGCGGGATTTATCGGCGCTTGGGGAGAATGGTATTATTCGACTCACGGATTAAACAATACCGAAGATAGAAGAACAGTTCTTTTTGCATTACTCAAAGCGCTGCCCGCTCAAATTGATGTTGTAATTAGAACTCCGAATTATAAACGTTTGATTTTTAACGATAGCACACCTCTTGACGTAGATTCCGCCTACAGCGGCTCGTACCGTTCGCGAACCGGCGCCCACAACGATTGTTTCCTTGCAGATGCAACCGATATGGGAACTTATCTTTGGAACGATATTGAAGGAGACAAAGATTATCTGAATGCCGATAACAGATTTCTTCCGCAAAGCGGAGAAACATGCAGTCCGAGTGAATACAGCGTCTGTTCAAACGCTTTAATTGATTTGAACAGAATGCATTGGACAACACTTAACAGTGATTACAATGCGGCGGTTCTTCAAGGTTGGATTGACAACGGATGTATGCCGGAAATTAAAAAACGTCTCGGCTATAGATTTGTTTTGCAGCATGCGGAAATATCCGACACTATTAAACCAAATGGAATTTTCACGCTGAATTTCAGCGTAGCAAACGTTGGTTTCGGCAATCCTTTTAATCCGAGAGGATGTGAAGTAATTTTAAGAAATACGGCAACGAGAGAAAAATATAAATTGGTTACGGCTATCGATCCGCGTTTCTGGTTTTCCGAAGATTCCACAACCGTAGAAATTACAGGAGGAATACCTTCGTCAATGCCCGAAGGCGACTATGAAGCATTTCTCTTTTTACCGGATACCGCTTCCGCTCTGCACGATAGAAAAGATTATGCAATTCGTTTGGCAAATGAAAATGTTTGGGAGGATTCAACCGGCTATAACGATTTGCTTGCTTCGGTAGTGATTAACAATAACGCTGCCGGAGAAGACTACACCGGCTCGAACTATTTTGTTTCTTTCTCCGGCGGAATAACTCCTCCCCCGAACGGTGATAACATAATAATAGATGGAAATTTTTCGGATTGGGATAATGTGCGCCAATTAGATGTAGGAAATGACGAAGAAGGTTCAGGCGATGCATTAAATGCCGATGCCGATTTACTGGATATGTGGGCTGTGAATTCGGACGAAGAATTATTTATAAGTTATTCATTGGAAGGAAATTTTGACAACTCATATTTTTATCATGTTTTTTTTGATACGGATAACTCCGGCTTCACGGGGTTCCATTCCGGCGGGAGTTACGGTGGATTCGACTATATGATTGAGAATGACATTTTATATAGTTATTCCGGGAATAACGGAGAATGGGGCTGGAGTTATATCGGGAATGTTATTTCGGCGTATTCAAGTAATAACAACCGTGTTGAAATTGCAGTACCCTTTTCCCAACTTGGCATTTCGGCAAACCAAACAATCGGCTTAGTATTTAACGTTAATGATAACAATGATTCTTTTAACGATGACTATGCTCCGAACTCATATCAATCTTCTTCGTTTGAATATACTTTAATCGTAACGGGAATAAACGATAATTCAATTACAACAGATAATAATAAAGTTAGCTTAACTGCATACCCTAATCCATTTAACAGTACGGTTCATATAAACATTTCAATCAAACCCGATGAAATTGAATCCGTTAAAATCTATGATAGTATCGGAAAACTCGTTAAAACATTCTCAAAAGGAAATATTATCGGGAATGAAATAATTTGGCAAGGGACAAATGATTTAAATTTCAACGTAAATAGCGGTATATATTTTTTCGTCGTTAAATCGGAGAAAAAAATATATTCCTCGAAATTAGTTTACCTCAAATAAAAAAAGGAGTTCAACAATGAAAAAAATGCTAACATTAATTGCCGTTTTATTAGCTTACACGGCATCTTTTGCTCAAATCCAAATTGACGGAGATATGTTGGATTGGGCAAACATTGCTCCCTTGGACAGAGACCAAGTGGCTGAAACAGTCGGAGATGTTCCCGGTGCGGATTATCATGATTTTGATTTAAAACATCTTTATATCACTCATGATTCAGCGTATGTTTACGTTAGGATAGACATTGCAGACGATGCAAGTTTCGATAATTTCTACAATTTTGATAATCCGCCGGTCTTTGAATTTTACATGGATACGGAAATAGGAGATACGACAGGCTTTGACTGGGGTTGGTGGAATAATGCTTACAATTATTATATTAATCTTGCCACTACTCTCAATCCCGATTCTACGGTCAAATACGGTGAACTCTACAAATACAACGGTGGAAGAATCCCGACTTGGGCTGAAGGAGAATTTGAGTTCTTAGCGAATATTCCAATGGCAATTAACGATGATGCCAATGCAATGGAATTTGCGATTCCACGCAATCTTGTTAATTTCGGTCCCGAATTTAGGCCTTGGGTTTATTCCGTAGGTAATTACCAATGGACAGACGGAGCCGACCAGCTGCCGACCGAAGGCGGAGCTTACATGCTGCGTTACGATTTTTGGTATCTTGATCAAAATGCAGTTGTTCAGGCACAGGGAGATCAAATTGACAATAATATCCAAATAGATGGTGATATGCTTGATTGGGCGAATATTCAGCCGGCAGACCAAGGTGAAATTGCCGAAGAATTAGGCGACATGCCCACAGGTCCGGAATTTGACTTAAAAGATATTTATACAACAAGCGATTCAAATAATTTTTACATCAGAATTGATATTGATCCGAGCGCTACATTTTCGGGGATGTACACGAATTATCCTAACGCTCCGGCATTCCAGATTTTCTTTAATGTGAACTGGGGCGACACAACGGGCTTAGGTTATGCCGGTTTCTGGCCGTTAACAGTCGATTACATGGTTGACCTCAGCACCGCGTTAAATCCCGATAGTAATTTGACGCAAGTGCCGATTTATTACTATAATGCAGACTGGGCAGGCGCATACGAATCTTTTGCTGAAGTTCCCGCTGCTTACGCATCATTTGCAGTAAATGACGATGACAACATTGTGGAAGTCTCGGTTCCGAGAGCCGCGATTAACGCAGGCA
>CAYLYR010000150.1:0-6140 GCA_964387835.1 uncultured Melioribacter sp. | reverse complement strand
CTTAATCAGCAGGTCGGCGGTTCGAGCCCGCCAGGGTGTACGATGAAAGCCTTGAAAGCACTGATTTTTCAAGGCTTTTTTTATTTTAGATACTTGCTTTCTTTTCCCCATCAGTGAATGTTTTATCTGTTCCATTCGTAAATTCACTCCGTTTTTACTATTTTTCCGTTTTAGAAAATAAGCTATCAGATGAAAACAAAAAATATTGCAACAATATTCTTTATTCTTTTCTTAAGCTGCGGCAGACAAAAGGAAGTGAAATCGCCGGATACAATCACAGATGATTTAAACAATTCCTTTTCAATAGATAAAGCTCCTGCAAAAGTGATTTCCTTAGCGCCAAACTTAACTGAAATTATTTATTTTGTCGGAGGAGAAAAATTTTTGAAAGGTGTAACAACATATTGCACTTACCCGCCCGAAGCAAAAAAGAAAACAAAGATTGGAGATTTAATTACAATCGACTATGAAAAAATTTATAAAATAAATCCCGACATTGTTTTCATGACCGTGGAAGGAAACACAAAATCGGAATATGAAAAGTTAAAAAATTTGGGACTAAAAGTTTTTGTTTCCAATCCGAGGAGTTTCAAGGGCATTGAAAAATCAATTTTACAAATAGGGGAAATTTTAGGAAAAGGAAAAACCGCCGAGAAGAAAATTGATTCATTGAATTTCACGCTGGATAAAATAAGAAAGGGAACCTCTCCCAAAAACGATTCGGCGCTTTTTTTAATTTCGGTTCATCCTCTGATAGCCGCGAACAGCAATACTTTCATCGGCGAGTATCTCTCCTTTTTCGGCATTCAAAATATTGTAAGAAAATCGTCTCAAGCCTATCCGGTAATAAATATTGAAACTATTCTCAAACAAAATCCATCGATGATTTTTCTCCCCGAAAAAATGTACCCGCAATTTACGGAATTAATTGCCGGAACGCCTCTACTAAAAAATGTAGGAGCAATTAGGGAATCTCAAATAATTAAAGTTAATCCCGATCTTTATTTTAAGCCGGGTCCACGGTTTGTTCAGGCGTTAATCGATTTAAAAAAGAAAATCGGCAAACACGCTGCCGACTTAAAATGAACTAAAAAATTTATTGTTATTTAATGACTAATTTTTCCTCAGCGTAAGAAGTTGAAGTTTCAAATATTTTTACTTTCACCTCTTTAATATGCTCAGGCAAACCTTCCTCTTTTATTTTGCTTAACACAAAATTACAAATATTTTCCGCCGTCGTTTCAAAATCGACAAGAACTTTCTTGGTTTTTAGTTTATCAACTGCCTCAAGTAATTTTTCATCTTTGCTGTTTATCATAAATGAATGATCCAGTTCTTCGACTAACGGCTCGACGGTTTTCTTCAAATCGTAATAATCCATAATCATTCCGTTTATCAAATCATCGGAGGTTACTTCCACTTGCATACGGTAGGAATGCCCGTGAAGGTTGTAGCATTTCCCTGCATGACATAATAATCTGTGCCCCATTTCCCATCTGAATTCCTTAGCAATTTTCATCAAACACCTCTTCTTTCCGGTTCCCAAATATATTTATGCATCTGAAGCTGGAAACGAACGTTAAGTCTATCGGATAAAATCCATTCAACAATTTCTCTCGGTTCAATAGAGTTAAACACGGGAGAAAACAAAACTTCCGCTTTATTTAAAAGGGAAAATTTATCAATCTGTTCTTTCGCCCAAATGTAATCCTCCTTTGTACCAATCACAAATTTTACTTCGTCTTTTGATTTTAAGAAATCAATATTTTGATAAAGATTTTTCTTTTCCATCCCGCTTGAAGGACATTTCAAATCCATTACAATCTTAACTCTTTTATCGACATTTTCTATCGATAAACTTCCGCTTGTTTCAAGCATAACATCAAATCCGTTATCACACAAATTTTTCATCAGCGGAAAAACCTCTTGCTGAAGCAGCGGTTCTCCCCCAGTAATTTCAACTAAATTACAGCCGTACTCTTTTATTTTTGCGACCGCTTCTTCAACCGAGAATTCCTTCCCTTCGTAAAAAGCATACTCGGTATCGCAGTATGTACATCGCAGATTACAACCTGTTAACCTGACGAAAACCGTAGTCAAACCGGCGCTGCCGCTTTCACCTTGAACAGAATAAAAAATTTCGTTTACTTTTAACAATTTTTTTCCGGATTAAATAACCGTGAAATAGAATCACCCGGAAGGAACCGAATAGTTCCTTCCGAGTAAATTAAATATTAATCTTCTTCTTTGGCTCTCATCGAATCCCAAATCATATAGCCGATAATTACCAAGAACATAACAACGCCGAGATATTCTGCGCCTGCAGATTCCGCCCATTCGGCTGCTCTTAAGTTCAAGCCCGCTGATTTTAGAATAACACTCACAACTCCGAGCAATGCGCCGCCGGCAATAAATCCGGATGCGATTAGAATTCCTCTTTCCTTGCGCGCTTTATTTAAGTCTTCGTTTTTACTTCTTGTACTTACAAACCAAGCAATAATTCCGCCGACCAAAATCGGAGTATTAAGTTCAAGAGGCAAATACATTCCCAAAGCAAATGCCAGCGCGGGAACATTGATAGAAGTAAGAATCAACGCCATAAAAGCGCCGGCAATGTACATCATCCAAGGCGCAGGCTGATCGCTCATTAAAGGTTTGATTACAGCCGCCATAGCATTAGCCTGAGGCGCGGGAAGTTCGTTGCCTACAAAACCGAAAGTATTATTGAGCAGAAGAATAACCCAGCCGACGGTTGCGGCGGAAACCAGCATCCCGAGGAATTTCCATTTTTCCTGTTTCTCGGGAGTTGAGCCGATCCAGTAACCGATTTTCAAATCGGTAATAAATGCGCCTGAAACCGATAGCGCAGTACAAACGACTCCGCCGATAATTAACGCCGCAATCATTCCTGCAGGACCGGTAAGCCCGACCGCAACAAGAATTACCGAAGAGAGGATTAGCGTCATTAACGTCATTCCCGAAACGGGATTTGTACCGACAATGGCGATTGCATTTGCAGCTACAGTTGTAAATAAGAATGCAATAATCAACACTATCAGAAGTCCGACAATAGCATGGAATAAATTATGGACAACTCCGAAAAGGAAGAAAACAAAAATCAAAATCGCAACAAGGAAAATACCTCCGGTTACAATTTTCATTGATAAATCGCGTTGTGTACGCACCGTTTCTTTTTCCAGTCCGGTCTTCTTGCCGAACAATTCGGTGGCTCCGAGTGAAAAGGCTTTTTTAATAATAGGCCATGATTTAATAATTCCAATCAATCCTGCCATCGCAATTCCGCCGATACCAATGTGACGAATGTAATGGGAAAAAATCTGCTCCGGCGACATATCTTTAATAAGCATGTGAACATTTGCGCCGACCGGAGATGAAATAAAATCGCCCAAGTAAGCAAACACCGGCATAATTACGTACCATGCTACAAACGAACCGGCGGCAATAATTGCGGCATATTTTAAGCCTACAATATATCCCAAGCCCATAACAGCCGCGCCTATATTGATGTTGAACACAAGTTTGAATTTATCGGCTAATTTTTCACCTACGCCGCCGAGCACGCGGGTTGAAAAAACTTCGCTCCACCATCCGAACGAAGCGACAATAAAATCATACAGCCCGCCGATAATAGCGCTTACCACAAGCACTTTTGCTTGTCCGCCCTCTTTTTCTCCGGCTACCAAAACTTCAGTTGTCGCAGTAGCTTCGGGGAAAGGAAACTTTCCGTGCATATCCGAAACAAAATATTTACGGAAAGGAATTAAGAATAAGATTCCGATAAATCCGCCGAGAGCGGAAGCTGCAAAAATCTCGAAAAAACTAACATCGAGATTTAAGATATAAAGAGCGGGCAAGGTAAAAATTGCGCCGGCGACAATTGCGCCTGAAGATGCGCCGATAGATTGAATAATCACATTTTCGCCCAAAGCATTGCTTCTCTTCAAACCGGAGGAAAGTCCTACGGCAAGAATTGCAATCGGAATGGCGGCTTCAAAAACCTGACCTATTTTAAGTCCGAGATAAGCTGCCGCCGCCGAAAAAAGGACAGCCATAATCAAGCCCCAAGCTACCGAGTAGAATGTAACTTCGGGATATTGTTTAACGGGGGAAAGAATCGGTTCGTACCTTTCTCCCTGTTTTAATTCTCTGTAAGCGGAATCGGGTAACCCGACTTTTTTAACATTATTATCACTCATAAAATCTCCTAAAATTGAAAGGTTACCGGAATAATGTGTTTGGTTTTATCACCGGATTTTAAATATATTTTTCCGTAAGGAGTTGTACCCTGCGGGAAATTGTAATCCGGTTTTTTGAAATTACACTTCAGCGATTTAACTTGAGACGGGAACAATGTAAAACGATTTGTTCCGTTAAACGTTACGAAAATATCGGATGACTTTTTAAGGTCCGTTACTTCCGTCACATGAACCGTCATCTTCCCCGCTTTTTCGGCAAATGCGGGAATTAATGTAAACTTATATTCAGCGCTGTCTTCCTTAACTCTGTTAGGCAATTCGATAATATCGCTTGCGTAAGACAATCCGCCTAAAGCTACGGCTTTACCATCTTTATCGTAAATCATCAAAGCGAAATCGGTTACTTTATTAAAATCTTCTTTAGATAAACTAACTTCAAATTTTTTCCCTTGTTCACCTTTATAAAGTGTAACGGGTATTGAATGTGTGTCCCCTGCTTTAATATCGAAAACATAAGTCTTTTTAAATCCTAATATTTTACCGCTCGCGGAATAACTCTCCGGGAAATTAAATCTGTTGATAAGACTTACTTTTTTATGATTTTCACTAAGAGTCATTTTGTTAACCGTCTCGGCGCTTTCAAAACTAACGCTTAAGTTGTAAGTTGAAACTCCTTCGGCTCCGTAATAACCAAGTACGTCAAGTTCGTAAACTCCGGGTTTCAAATTTTTATAAGTTGTCTCGGAGCTTTCTCCGTCAACAGAAGACTTGTAAAAATCTCTGCCGAATTGAATTCCGTCGTGGTCGGTAAGCAAATACCAAACAAGCGCGTATTTCCCGTCAACGCCGCTAAGACGCGTAGTCATTGATGTTGCGCCTGCAGGGACGTTAATGAAATATCGTTCAAGCTCGCCGGGAGCAACAACTTTATTTTTCCACTCATGTTTGTAGTTATTTTCAGAAGTAAACTCGTACGGTAATACGACAGTCGCCATCATTTGGATTTCAGGTAATCTTGTGCGATCTGTTCTGTAGGCGGTAATTGTTCCGTTATACAATCCCGGCTTTTTCATCTTGGATTTGTCGAAACGTACATTTACAGTAGCTCCTTGATTGTTCCGGAAGTGAATTTTTCTTTGAAGCGGAATTAACCAATCCTGATCGCTCTTGATTCTATAAGTGCGGTAAAATCTTTTCTTATTATAAAAATGATTTCTTTTAATCTTAAATGAAAATTTATCATACTTCGTTATGTAATTCCCGTCTCTAATATAAAGGGCTTGCGCCGTTTCATCGGGCATCGTTTCGGCAAACGCCTTTGTCGTATATGTTTCAAACGTTTTAACAATTCCATGTTTAATATATTTTTTCAGAATCTTATAAGCATTAACTACATTAATCTCTCCGGCTCCTTGGTCCAATCTGTCATAATCGGGTAATTTAACCGCGCCTTCTCGGATTGCATTATAAAGGACTAACGAAGGAATTTTTACGTTGGGATATTCCTGACGCATTGCGCTTAACAACAACGCCATTACTCCTGTAGAATAAGGAGACGCCATACTGGTTCCCCACATTCTGTCGGCATGCATAAAATTAGGCACGGTGGAAACCGACGCGCCGGGCGAGGCAACATCGGGCTTCATAACTTCTCCGCCCCGCGAGCTGAAGTAAGTTAACTGATCTCTGTCCTGAACAGTTGCGTAAAGGTTGTGTCCGACTTCCTTTGCCAAAATAGCGCCTGATGAAAACAACGATGGGGATGAAGCGGGCAAGCCTGTTGTAGAAATTCCGGGACCTTCATTACCGTTTGAATTACAAATATATAAATAATGGTTTTCCGCTACCAAGCTGTCAATAAATTTTTCCATAACCGAACGCCCTTCGATAACCGAGCCGATTCCGAAACTCATGTTTATAACC
>CAYLYR010000149.1:0-6191 GCA_964387835.1 uncultured Melioribacter sp. | reverse complement strand
AAGGTCTTGATCTATCATCGCGCTATTACAATCTCTTATGAACAACAATTCAAAATACATTTTCAGAATTATTTTCTGAACGCGCCTCTATTCATCATCAAGAAACATTGATAAAATCTCTTGATTATCGATTCCTTTAATTCTATCTTTTTCTTCATCTGTTTGGAATGCTGATTCTATTTCCTTAACAAAATCCTCGCTCTTAACGGTTTTACAGCCGTTAACTTTTGCGTAATCTCTAATCCATGCATCGGAAGAAACAACATAAGCCGTATGCTTGGTTTTTACACGGTCAATTTCTTCTCTAATCAATATGTCGGCAGGCTCGCCGTATGAAAACTTAATCCTCATTTTGGAACTTCGTACCACCTCATTCGGAGCGCCGTCAAAAAAGAGAATAATCTTAAATTTCTTTCCGGCAAAAAATCTGTCCAGCTTAAAAATTAATTTTTCTCTGCTGTCGGCTGAGTTTTCCTTCGCTCCTTTTTTCAAATCGGGCATTTTCCACATCAAATTATTTCCGTCAATCAAATAAGTTGTCATCATCTGCCTGAAAAAATATCTTTACTTTTCTCAATTTTTATATCTCGAAGTTCGGGAGCTTTTAAGTGGAGATTAAATCTAAACCCGCGATAAACGCCAATCGGATGCCACGTAAACATCATCTCCCAGCAGCCCAAATCTCTGTAAACGGTAAACACCGGCGCTGAAACCTCCTTACGGATGAAATCGTAATTGGAGCGGAATGTAAATTTCCAGCCTTTCGTCAAATTAAAACTTAAACTCGCCGCAACAGAAGAGCTTACAATTCCGGGCGAAGGTGTAGGTTTTGAAAATCGGTAATTGTAAGTAAAGTTCAAGCTCCACGGTACGGAAGTGTCCGTTTCATCAACATCGAATTGGTTTTCGAGATTGTTGTTTCTTCCACGGTTTGATTTTTTCAGTGAATCGGAGACTTCTTCCGATTTTGTTAAAGCTCTTATTTTATCTCCTGAAATTCTGGAATTGATACTGAACGACGTGCCTGTCAATCTCATGAGTCCTTTATTTTCAGAAGCAAGAAATTTGTTGATTTTTCTCCCTCCGTTAAAATCGTAAAAAGTGTATGAAGTTCCTCCGTTAAAAGAAAGATAATCTCCGATACTCGTTCGGTAGCTTAATCTCATATCGGAAAGATTAAGACTATCGGCGCTGAAATTGTACTGTGAACTTACCGACCAAGTTAAGAGCTTTATTTTTTTCTGCCGCGAAGTTGTATCGGTAGGATTTCTCGAAGTCTTTATTTCATAGATATTATTAACGTTGAATCGCATATTCTGATTTTCGTTCGAGCCGACTCCCCCGAAAATTTCATTTGAGTATTTATCATAACGCACAACAGTTCCGTCGGCTTTTTCGTAGGAATCATAATATGAAAATTTATCGGATGAAAAGTCGGGCTGGTAAGAATATGAGACAGACGGAATCATTGTGTGACGAAATGCTTCTACTCCGAAATTGTTTATCTGCGCCATTCCGTAAATTTTTGTTGAAGCTGAAAAAGAAAGATTATACGTACGTACAAAATCATAAGATTTAACTCTTTCGGTTACAATGCTGTCAGAATAAGTTGTGTTTCCGCCGGCATCGGTAACCGGAATAAAATAATCGGAAATTTTCTTACGATGATCATACCACTTTTCACGATAGCGGAAAGAGGGAGTAAAGTTAAAGTAGCCTATTTTAGCGGAAGAATTTAATGTGAGATTATGCTGCAGTCCGAGTTTCCACATATCATCATCTGAAGATTTATTATGCTGATTTCTAAACGTTCCGTTATATTTCAATCCGATTTTTTCATACCACTTCATTTTTGCCGGAGAAGAAATTGCACTTCTGAAAGGATAGATAATCGGCAAGTTTAATGATAAATCGGGTAGTTTTTCCTGAACGTCTCCGGTTCTTAAATTTTGACTTCGGTAATAATTCAAATTCAAACTTGTTCCGCTATCCCAGCGTTTGGAAAAAGTAGCGTTGGAAACAACATTTTGCCGATATAACTGAGCATAATCAACAGAGTTGTTTGCAAGATAATCGGAAGTATAATATTTAATATTTACGTTCAACTTTGCGCTCGGCGTAAATTTTTGAGAGTGCCGCCAGCTTAAGTTCCAATCGGTTCTGCGCGTGTAATTCGGTTCCCCTTTATTGCCGACTCCGATATAAGAATAACCGAAATTTGCTTCCCCCTGAAATGAATATCTTTTTTTATATCTGAAACGGGAACGCGCTCCCCAGCCTCCTTTAAAATAATAATCGCCGACAGCGGATAAATCCATGTAATCGTTGATTGCCCAGTAATACCCTAATCCTCTCAGATAGAAACCGCGCAGAGCGTCCTGTCCGTAGCTCGGCAGAATCAATCCGGAATGTCGTCCTTTATCCAAAGGAAAAACGGCGAAAGGCACAGGTATCGGAATCGGTACTCCTCCGACCCACATAAAAATCCACTTCGCAATAATCTTATCTTTCTGAATTATTTTCATCTCCTTTGCAGTAAAGTACGTTACGGGAGGATTTCCCTTGCATGTTGTAAAAACGCCGTCCTGCACAAAGAAGATATTGTCAGCAACTTTTTTTACTTTTTCACCTCGAAAAATTTTATTCCCCTGCTGATTTTCGGCAAGCGAAATTGTGCCTTGTTTGCTTTTGAAATTATAAGTTAACTCCTTTCCCGTATATGTTTCACCGTTGTCACTTAAATTCGGTAAATCCTCAATAACCGTCTTACCGGTTGAATCTTTTTTTTCAATTCCTTTTGCCTTCAGTTCGCTCGAGATAAAGTTGAGTTCAACCCAAGCGGCGGTTAATTCGGTCTTATCATATTTAATATCTCCCTTATCAAAAAGGAACATCTTTTTCGATTTCACATCGAAGATTAAGGAATCCTGCGCCGAGGCATAAACGACAGCAAGGAGTTGATCTCTATGTTTTGAAGAATCGGCTTTAATCGAATCCGAAGAAATGAGAGAATCGCTTACAGCGGAGGAATCGGGGACGAATGTCGAATCATTTGGTAAGTTAAATCCGAAAACGAAACTTGCCCGAATCAGTAAAAAGAAAAACAATATTTTAGGTAAAGTGATTTTCATCCGCTGAATCTTATTTACTTTCGGACAATATTAATTAATTTAAGAATGATAAAAAGCCAATGAAGATGCGCCTTTGATACCGGCATCATTTTTAAGTTTAGATAATTTAACTTTTACTCGAGGTCTGTTGGGAGCAAGAACTCTTTCCTTCAATGATTTTTTAAGAGGCTTTAACAAAAAGTTTCCGAACCCCGAAACTCCGCCGCCGAGTACAATTGTGGAAATATCAAGCAGGTTCACAGCCGACGCAAAAGCCGCGCCGAGCATTACGGCAATATCTTCAATTGCTTTCAGAGCGTATTCATCGCCGAGTTTTGCCGCGTCATAGAGCGTTTTCGGAGAAAGAGAATTCAAGTTTTCACCGGCAAGTTCAACTATTTTTGAATTACTATTCATTTTAATTTCCCGCTTAACTTTCTCTACAATTTTATTGTTCCCGGCGTAAGTTTCAATACATCCGTAGGAACCGCAATTACATTTTCGTCCTTTGTAATTAATCGTAACGTGCCCGATTTCTCCCGCGCCGCCGGTCTCTCCGCGAAAGAGTTTACCATCGTAAATTATTCCGCCGCCAACTCCCGTACCGAGCGTAACCATAATAAAGCTTGGAGTGGTTTGTCCGACACCGAAAATATATTCACCGATTGCGGCTGCGTTGGCATCATTTTCAACAAAGACTTTTTTGCCGAACTCATCGGAAAGAATTCTTCCGAGATTTACCTTTTTCCATCCGGGTATATTCGGCGGAGATTTTACGGTCCCATCCTCGACAGAGACAATCCCCGGAGCGCCAATTCCGATACCGGCAACATCGTTATCCGCTTCAATAACAAGCGAAGCGGCTTTCTTAATCTGCTCAATAACATGCTTATATCCGCGCTGAGATTCAGTCGGCACAGATGTTTTAAAAATAATTTTTCCTTTTTCATCAACAATTCCGGCTTTAATATTTGTTCCGCCTAAATCAATTCCAATGCTTTTCATATTATCTCACTTAAAAGTTTTATTAACAATTGTAATTGGCTCCGGATAGGAAATTGCACCATACGGCGTTCCGAGTACCGGCTTTGCCACTAATTTTAAATTCGATGAACTCCCCTTCTTTCCTCCTATTGCAAAAACAAGATTCGCCAAATCTTTCATGGAGCTATCCTTAAAGAAACGAATCAGATTAAATTCCACTCGTAACGGAATAACGGCATAGCCGCCGGTTCCGGGAACTTTAAAGGGAGAATTAATGTCGCCCGAAGCTGTTTTCTTATTATTTACATAAAGTGTCCAGGGGAACGACTTAACATAAATATCGGTTGCTCCGTATCCACCTTTTGAATTAGGGTTTTTCGCCTGAACATTTAAGATAAATGAAACCGGTAATTTTCCTTGGGCAGCCGCCGAACCAAGCCGTACAATGTCCAATGCGCCTAAATCCGAGAGTTTGGATTTATTTGAAATTCCAATCCCCATCAATTTAAAATTGGAAACTTTACCCAAGCGAAATTGCAAGCGCGAAAGATTGATTGCGGTTTTAACAAAACTGCATCCCCCTGCCGATATTGCCGCGACAGCGAGTAAGATAAAAATTTTTCTTTTCATGAAATCATTACGTTAGTTCTTCCATAAGTTTATTAGCGTTGATTTTTTCAATAATCATATCAGCGATACGCAGAGCGCGTAAACCGTCTTCGCCGTTTACAACGGGACGCAAATCATTTAGAACGGAATCGATAAAAAGCTGCTGTTCATATTGCATAGCATTTACTTTTTGTATCTCAGGTTTTTCAAATATCACAAGGCGTTTCTTCTCTTCGATTCCCATCTCGCCGAGCGGGAAAAAATTACTCGGCTTTTCTTCAAGCGGATTAAGCAAACGGTAAACCTCGGCTTCTCCCGAAGTAAAATCGAGAGACAAGTAAGCATCCTTTTGGAACATTCTCATCTTGCGCATTTTCTTCCGGGAAATTCTGCTTGCTGTTACATTTGCAACTGCGCCGTTTTCAAACTCGATGCGGGCGTTGGCAATATCGATATTATCCGAAACAACCGGAACGCCGCTTGCACTAATGCCGCTGACTTTACTTTTTATCAAGCTCAAGATTATGTCGATGTCGTGAATCATTAAGTCAAGCACTACCGCCACATCGCTTCCTCTCAAGTTAAATTGAGCCAATCTATCGGTTTGAATGAACAACGGTTCAAGATTATATTTTTCCAAAGCAAGAAGCGCCGGATTAAACCTTTCGATATGCCCTACCTGAATCTTAAGATGCTTGTCCGAAGCAATTTGCACAAGCTCACGCGCATTTTCAATATTGTTTGTAATCGGCTTTTCGATAAAGACATGTTTGCCGGCGAGAAGGACTTCCTTAGCGATTTCATAATGTGTGGGAGTAGGAGTAACAACAATAAGCGCGTCGGCTTTTTCAATAAGCTCGGGTTTGTTTTCAAAAGCAGTTACGCCGTTTGCCTCCGCAACATTAATGGCTTCATCGTTATTTAAATCGTAAACGCCAATAAACTCGGCATTATCGGCATTTACCAAAAGTTTGGAGTGTAATTTCCCAAGGTAGCCGGTTCCGATAATTCCAACTTTTAATTTCTTCATATTCTAAAATATTTCCACACATTTAATTGATGAATAAGGAATGTAAACATTAACTATTTTATTCTCTCTAATTGTTTCGAGCATTAATCCCTCGTCGAACGATTCCACCAACTTCCCCGTTTTAAAAACAATTTCGGAAATAGGCGGATCATCCTTCTTCGGACTGAAAACCACGCCGTAATTTTCATGCATAGTTACATTAACGTTTCTGTCGATATACTTTTCCCAATCGATTTTCATAATCTTCCCCAATAATTTTTTGATAACTTATAAAAATACTTAAAATAGTATTCTATTACAATTTGAGTTTGGGAAAATAGATTTGCCGGAGCTTAGAAGTCAAACTGATTTTTATGATAGTCTGAAGTAAAAATATTATCTACAATATTGATGATTTTCCTCGAGCGTCAAGGTCCCACATTGACGCATAGCAGCATTTGTGTTGAATTTCTCTTCTT
>CAYLYR010000148.1:0-6219 GCA_964387835.1 uncultured Melioribacter sp. | reverse complement strand
CCACTATAGCCTTTACCTGATTATTCGGCTCAGGCTTCCAATTGGCGTCAGGGTCATTTGAACTTAAAGAGAGTTTCGCGGCATAATCAACCGTTTGTGAATTTATTGTAGTGAATGCTCCGCCGATGTAAATATCGCTTCCGTCGAGCACAATTTCGTTCACAATATCATTCGGAGATGGGTTCCAAGAATCTACGCTTAAATCGGAATTGATATGCGCTAAATTGCTTCTGTAAGAATCACCGACCTTAGTGAACGAACCGCCGACAAACCAGCCGCCGCTTCCGTCCGGAACTACTGTAAAAACCGTACCGTTAATGTTGGGGAAGTTTAAATCCGGTTCGGTTGAAGTTGTAGAAATTTTGGATGCGTATCCGGTATTCGGACCGACATAAGAAAAATCCCCCCCGACATAAAGATAATTGCCATTTACCGAAACAGAGTAAACTGCCTCGTCGGTTATCCATAAATCTTTATTGGGTGATTGAGCGTAAATTGAAACAAACGAAAGGATAATAAAAAAAGAAATAAGCTTTTGCATTCTTACCTCCTTATTGAAAAATTACTTAAATGCTTTCAATATTCCTTAAGAATAAAAGGAGATAAGAAATATTGTAATTATAAATATAATAAGATTTTAATCTATTCGTTATGACCGAAATCACTTTTTTATTTATCGCAAAACGGAGAAAAAACTATAATGAATAAAGTCATACAGATTTTGAAGCGATGCCGTCAACTTCGCTTTGCAACTCATCCAAATGCTCTTTGCTTATTAGTGCTTTTATCTTTTTTAACTGGATACCTTCTTGTGAGATTTTACACACAGCGGAAATTTCACATTTAGGAATATATTCAAAGATTAATTATCTTTAATGTTAATTTTTATTTATTAAAGGACACGATGAAAAGTATAAGAAATATTGCAATTATTGCACATGTTGATCACGGAAAGACAACGCTGGTAGATCAAATTTTGAAACAGAGTAAGATATTCAGAGATAATCAGGTAATGCAGGAAAGAATCCTTGATTCCAACGATTTGGAGCGGGAAAGAGGAATTACAATCTTATCGAAGAATATTTCGGTTACATACAATGACGTTAAAATTAATTTAATAGATACGCCCGGGCACTCCGATTTCGGCGGGGAAGTTGAACGCGTTCTTAAAATGGCGGACGGAGTTCTGCTGCTTGTCGATTCGTTTGAAGGACCGATGCCGCAGACCCGATTTGTACTTCAGAAAGCTTTGAATTTACATCTGATTCCGATTGTCGTTATTAATAAAATCGATAGACCCGATAACCGACCGGACGAAGTCCTCGATGAAATTTACGATTTGTTTATCGATCTCGACGCTTCCGAGGATCAGCTCGATTTTCCTGTAGTTTATGCCAGCGGAAGAAACGGCTGGGCGGTTACCGATTTGAAAGATGACCATGTTGATCTTTCTCCACTTCTCGATGTGGTTTTATCAAATATTCCGGCTCCGCCGGAAAATCCGGGTCCGCTTCAAATGCAGATAACTTCGATTGATTACAGCGATTATGTCGGACAAATCGGAATAGGAAGAGTTTTCAGAGGAGATTTGGATAAATCGAAACCGGTTTCCATTATTCGCCGTGACGGCTCCACAACGCCGGTTTCAATCAAACAGCTTTTTGTTTTTGAAGGATTGCAGAAAAAGGAAGTCGATTATGTGCACAACGGCGATATTTGTTCAATCGTCGGTTTGGATAAAATCGATATAGGCGATACAATTGCCGACAGGGAAAATCCCGAACCTCTTCCGATTGTATCGATTGACGAACCTACAATCAGCATGTATTTTACAACAAACACTTCACCCTTTTACGGGAGAGAGGGAAAATATGTTACTTCCCGACAACTTCGCGACAGATTATTTAAAGAACTGGAGCGTAACGTTGCTTTGCGTGTGGAAGAAACAAGTTCGCCCGATACATTTAAAGTATCCGGACGCGGAGTGCTGCATCTTTCGATATTAATTGAAAATATGCGGCGTGAAGGATATGAACTTGCCGTCGGTCCGCCCAAAGTAATTTATAAAGCAATTAAAGGAAAAAAAGCCGAGCCGATTGAGCTTCTTACCGTTGATGTCCCTGCCGAATATGCCGGAAAAGTAATTGAGATTGTCGGCAATAAAAAAGGCGAGATGATGAAGATGGAAGCGAAAGGAAGTTTGAATCATCTTGAGTTTCATATCCCCTCAAGAGGTTTAATGGGATTGCGAAACAAAATAATGACGGCAACATCGGGAGAAGGAATAATTCATCATCAGTTTTATCAGTATGAATATTTTAAAGGCTCAATCGTGCATCGTCAAAACGGAGTGTTAATTTCAATGGGCGAAGGAGCGGCTACCGCATACGCAATAGATTCGCTTCAGGATAGAGGCAGATTTTTTATCGACCCGGGCGATGTTGTTTACGCGGGACAGGTAATCGGTGAAAACTCGAAAGCAATTGATATTGAGGTAAACGTTCAGCGCGGGAAAAAATTAACGAATATGCGGGCAGCAGGTTCGGATAAAGCCGCAAAAATTGCTCCCGCCGTGAAATTTACGCTGGAGGAAAGCCTTGAATTTATTGAAGATGACGAACTTGTTGAAGTTACTCCCAAATCAATCAGAATGAGAAAAATTTATCTTGATACACACGAGAGAAAAAGATATAATCTTAATAAATTGAAAAATTAATTCGGATTGTTTATAAGAGGTTAATATGTTAATATATAATACGCTTGATAAAAAGAAAGAAGAATTCGTTCCGCTTAATCCGCCGAATATTTCAATGTATGTCTGCGGTCCTACGGTTTATGATTTGTTTCATATCGGCAACGCGCGTTCTTTCGTTATGGGAGATATGATTCGCAGATATTTGATTTACAGAGGTTACAAAGTTAAGTATGTTATGAATCTGACCGATGTTGACGATAAAATAATAAAGAGAGCGAACGAACTCGGAATAGATGCAAAGGAATATGCGGAAAAATATATTAATGAATTTTTCAAAGATATTGACGGATTAAAAATAAAACGCGCAGACGCTTATCCCCGCGCTACACAGCACATTGGCGATATGGTTGAGCTAATCGGCAAACTTGAGGAAAAAGAGATAGCATACAACGTTAACGGAGATGTTTTTTACGATGTTTCCAAATTTAAAGAATACGGTAAACTCAGCGGCAAACGCATTGACGATTTGGAATCGGGCGCGAGAATAGAAATTAACGATAATAAACATAACCCGCTCGATTTTGCATTGTGGAAAAAAGCCAAGCAGGGAGAGCCCGAATGGGACAGCCCGTGGGGAAAAGGTCGTCCGGGATGGCATATCGAATGTTCCGCAATGAGCATGAAAGAGTTGGGAGAAACTATTGATATTCATGCCGGCGGAAGCGATTTGATTTTTCCTCATCACGAAAATGAAATTGCGCAGAGCGAGGCAGCCACTTGTAAGGATTTTGTGAAGTATTGGATTCACTTCGGGTTCTTGAATATTAAGAATGAAAAGATGTCTAAATCTCTCGGTAACTTTTTTACGGCGCGAGATGTTCTGAAAAAATTCTCCGCAGAAACCGTGCGCCTCTTTTTCAGTCAAACTCATTACGCCGCTCCTCTTAATTTTTCTGAAGAACTTCTCCGTTCAGCTTCAAAAGCCGACGAGAAAATAATTACACTCGCTAAAAAAATTGAAGAAAAGCTGAAATCGGAAAACTACGGAGATGAAACTTATACGGTTAATTTTGCGAAGTATTTTGATGATTTTACTAACGCCGTTGACGATGATTTTAATTTTCCCAAAGGCGTTGCCGTAATTTTCGATTTTGTTCGGGAAATTAATCGGGAGATTCAAACCGGAAAAGAATTTAAGGTTGAATTTTATCAAACGGTAAAAGAGTTCTTAACGACAACCGCGGATGAAGTACTCGGGATTTTGGATTGGGACGAACTTGAATCGCCTGCTGCCGCCGATTCCAAAGAGGATGAACTGATTAATCTTTTAATTGATTTGCGCGCTGCCGCCAAAAAGGAGAAAAATTACGCGCTTGCCGATGAGATTAGAAACAGACTTGCCGAAATGGGAATAATTCTGCAAGACACAAAAGACGGCGTTACTTACTCACGAAAGTAGTTCCGGGTAACACTTGAAGAAGACAGCAATGACCGTAACGGCAATAATAGCGTTTCTTTTTATCTTCTCTTTTGTTGTGTGGCAATATATTTTCAGTATTTACGAAACAAGAGTGGAAGTTATTCCCGATAAAGTTATTGTAGGCGATACGGCGGTTGTTCGTCTTATTCCTCTAAATTCTTTCGGTAAAAAAGCTCCGCTTAGAAAAATAGAAGAAAAAGTAAAAATAGCCGAAGGCGCTGAAAACATTGAGGTTCTTCCAACCGGTTCCAAAACGGACTTTAACTTCAAAGGGGTTCATCAGGGAAAAATCACTCTTTACGTTTCTTCCGAATTTTCGCTCGAAACAAATCTGATTAAAATAGATATTTTGTCTAATTAGTTTTAACGACTGAATAGGATTTATTATCTTTTATTTTAAGAAAATTAAAATTGCGAATGAACTTCGATAAAAAACTTTTAGAATTTATTACTTGGTGTAAACGGCATTTCGTTTTGGGAATTCTTTTCGGCGTGCTGGCTGCACTTTTCACAATCTTTCAGAGCAGACTGATTGCAGAAATTATCGATTCCGTTTTCCTGAAAGAAGGAACGCTTAAAACCGTTGAGGGAACAATGCTGCTTTTTCTTGCGGCGGCAATATTAAAAAGCGTTTCGATAGCATCCCAAAAATACTTTAGCGGTAAAGCGGCTGAAAAAATTAAGAGTAATGTAAGAAGTAAAATTGTTGATAAAATTTTTAAGCTCGGACCTGCGTTTGTTGCGGATAGGGAAAGCGGAGAAATAAACAATACGATTACCGAAGGCGTTGATAAACTCGATGCATACTTCCGCTCCTATTTGCCGCAGGTTTTCCTTTCGGCGCTAATCCCGATTATTATTCTTTTTTTTGTTTTTCCAAGGGATTGGATTTCCGGCGTAGTATTCTTTATTACCGCTCCCGTAATTCCTCTGTTTATGATTCTAATCGGAGAGAAGGCGGCTTCGTTAAGTAAAAGGCAGTGGAAAACTTTAACTTTTTTAAGTTCTCATTTCTTCGATGTAATTCAGGGACTGACTACGCTCAAGCTGTTCGGACAGAGTAAAAATCAGATTAAAAAGATTTCGGAAATTAGCGATGAGTTTCGCAAAACAACGTTGGGCGTGCTGAAAGTCGCTTTCCTTTCGGCTCTTGTGCTTGAGCTTCTTTCCACAATCAGTATTGCAATAATTTCCGTTGAAATAGGACTTCGTCTGCTTTACGGGAAAATCGCTTTTGTCGATGCTTTTTTTGTCCTTCTTCTCGCTCCCGAATTTTATTTGCCTCTGCGAATTCTCGGCTCAAGTTTTCATGCCGGCATTGACGGGGTAACCGCATCGAAAAGTATTTTTTCCATATTGGATAAAAAAGATATAGCGGAAGCAAACAACAATACTGCTGTTGATTCTTCTCAGGGAATAACAATTAATTTCGCAGATGTCTCTTTCGATTACGGGAAGGATTCCAAAGCTCTTAAAAGGATTAATTTTACAATTGACATGAAGGAAAAAATAGCTCTTGTAGGAAAAAGCGGAGCGGGTAAAACAACCTTTGTGAATTTATTAATGAAGTTTATGGAGCCGAGCGAAGGAAAAATTTTTGTTAACGGAATTGACTTAAAATTAATCAGCCGTACGGTTTGGCTGGAAAATATCGCGCTTCTTTCGCAATCGCCTTATCTTTTCAGCGCTTCGGTAAAGGAGAATATTAAACTCGGCAGAAAAAACGCATCGGACGAAGAAATTATTTCGGCGGCAAAATTTGCCGGTATTCACAAGTTTATTGTTTCGCTTCCGCAAGGATACGACACAAATATTGCCGAAGAAGGAGCTTCATTAAGCGGAGGCGAAGTTCAGAGAATTGCGCTTGCCCGTGCTATTCTTAAGGATGCGCCAATTTTGATTCTCGATGAGCCTACTGCAAATCTTGACCCGGAGATTGAAGAAGAGATTAAAGAGCGTATAAATAAATGCACCGAGAATAAACCCGTTATAATAATTGCACACAGATAAAACACCGTTAGACGCGCCGATAAAAATGTTGCGA
>CAYLYR010000147.1:0-6237 GCA_964387835.1 uncultured Melioribacter sp. | reverse complement strand
TTACATTGACAGTTGTATCCGCAAAGAATAGGACTTTTCTATCAAGTACAATAATGCTCATTCCGGCAACAATACCGGTTCCTTTGCTCATACCGATACTTTCAAGAGCCGGACGAATGGTTGTAGGATAATTTACTCTGTATCCTCCGACCAACGCATCCGCCAAACCGAATTGCACCATTAGCGAGCCGTAATAGTAAGGATTAGCAACCTGTTTTAATGCCTTTTTATAAGTAACACCCTTACGTTGTCTCAGCTTGTAATAATAATCGGCGAATTCTTCGGTGTGCTTGCTTTTTTGAGGATCGCAAATATCAAAGTCTTCCAACGAGTAGCCGAGTTTTGTAATAATTCCGCTAATTTTCTCTTTGTTACCAAGTAATATCGGCTTTGCAATTTTACCGGTAAATACGCCATGCGCCGCTCTAATTATGGTTTCTTCTTCACCTTCAGGATAAACAACGCGCTTAGGTGTAGTTTGTGCTTTGTGAATCATTAAACGAATAATTTCTTTTGAGAATCCCAAACGCTCTTTAAGCTTTTCTTTATAATCTTCCCAATCCTCGATTTTCGTACGAGCTACGCCTGAATCTATTGCAGCTTTTGCAACAGCCGGCGCTACTGTCCAAAGTACTCGCGGATCAAAAGGTTTTGGAATTATATATTCGCGCCCAAAAGTAAAATGCTGTCCGCCGTAAGCTCTGCTTACTGCATCCGGCACTTTTTCCTTTGCCAATCCGGCTAACGCGCGAACGGCAGCCATCTTCATTTCTTCATTAATCGTTGTTGCGCGAACATCCAAAGCTCCGCGGAAAATAAAGGGGAATCCCAGAACATTGTTTACCTGATTAGGATAATCGCTTCTTCCGGTAGCCATAATTACATCCGGACGAGCATCGGTTGCGTCTTCGTATGTAATTTCCGGATCGGGATTTGCCATTGCAAAGATAATCGGGCTATCAGCCATTGAACGGACCATATCTTTGCTTACCAAATTTGCTTTTGAAAGTCCCAAGAAAGCATCCGCACCCTTCATTGCATCTTCGAGAGAATCATATTTTACGTCCGTTGCAAACTCGGCTTTATATTTGTTCAAGTCGGTTCTCCCTTTGTGAATATGTCCCTTCGAATCGAACATTGCAATGTTTTCTTTTTTTACTCCGGCGGTTACGTAAAGCTTACTGCAGGCAATTCCCGCAGCTCCCGCGCCGACTACAACCAACCGCATATCCTCCAGCTTTTTACCGGTAACTTCAGCGCCGTTAATCAAAGCAGCGCACGAAATTATTGCCGTACCGTGCTGGTCATCATGAAATACCGGAATATTCATTGTTTTCTTTAATTCTTCTTCAACTTCAAAACATTCAGGAGCTTTAATATCTTCAAGATTAATTCCGCCGAATGTCGGTTCTAATTTTTGTACCGTTGAAATAATTTCTTTAGGATCTTTTGATTTAACTTCGATGTCAAATACATCAATATCCGCAAATCTTTTAAATAGCACACCTTTACCTTCCATTACCGGTTTACCGGCCATGGGTCCTATGTCTCCCAACCCGAGGACTGCCGTTCCGTTGGAAACAACCGCTACGAGATTACCTTTAGCAGTATATTTATAGACTAAAGATTCGTCTTTTTCAATTTCCAGACATGGAACCGCTACTCCAGGCGTATAAGCCATAGATAGTTCACGTGATGTAAAACATGGTTTGGTTGCGACAACCTCTATTTTTCCGGGGCGCCCTTCGCTGTGATATTTAAGTGCATCTTCTTTTGTTATTGCCATTTTTTGCCTCTTTTTGTTTAAATTGGACAATTGTATCTACTAAATTAAATAAAAAAACCGTCTTGAAAAAGACGGTTTTAGTTAAATCATAAAAATTTTAATAAATCATCTATATTTCCATTATATCTTTCTCTTTTTCAGCTAAAATTTCATCTATTTTTTTAATATACTTATCGGTTAATTTCTGTACCTCATCCTCAAAATCATGCATCATGTCTTCGGAAATCTCTTTGTTTTTTTCTTGGCGTTTCAAATGGTCGTTTGCATCGCGCCGTACGTTTCTTATTGCAATTTTAGCATCTTCCGCAAATTTCTTCACAAGTTTCACCAAGTCTTTTCTTCTTTCCTCTGTAAGCGGCGGAATCGGAATGCGGAGATTAGTTCCGTCGCTCTGGGGATTAAGTCCCAACTCAGCTTGCAAAATCGCTTTATCAACCTTCTCCACCATTGATTTATCCCAAGGTGTAATGGAAAGAGTATGAGCATCAAGCACGGAAACATTTCCAACTTGATTAATGGGAGTCATTGTTCCGTAATAATCGACTTTAATTCCGTCGAGCAGCGCTGTAGTCGCTTTTCCGGTTCTTACTTTGGAAATCTCATGTTTAAAAGCCTCAACCGATTTTTCCATTCGGCGCTCGGCATCATGTACGTGTTCGTTTTGCATAATATTGCCTCAACATTTATTGATTAACTCTTATTTCTTTCACACTTGTTCCAATATCGCTTCCGGTAACTATCTTAACTAAATTATCAGTTACATTCATATTAAATATTTTGATTTCAAGATTATTTTCCTGACAAAGTGAAATTGCCGTCATATCCATAACGCGCAATTTACGGGTAAGAACTTCAAAATAACTCACCTCGGAATATAGTACCGCTTCTTCATTCTTTTCAGGATCGGAATCAAAAACTCCGTCAACTCTTGTACCTTTTAATATAATATCGGCATTAATTTCAACCGCTCTTAAAGACGCGGCAGTATCCGTACTGAAATAGGGATTTCCCGTACCGGCTCCGAAAATTACAATTCTCCCTTTTTCCAAATGCCTTACAGCTCTTCTTCTGATATAAGGCTCTGCAATCTGCTCCATTTTAATTGCGCTCATTAATCTTGTTGACATTCCTTCATGCTCAAGTGCATTCTGCAAAGCGAGAGAGTTTATCATTGTTGCCAGCATTCCCATATGGTCGCCGGTAACTCTATCGATACCCTGATCTTTTGCATTTAGTCCGCGATAAATATTTCCTCCGCCGATAACCAATCCGATTTGCACACCGAGTTTATGAATTTTGTTAATTTCCGATGCAAAAAATTTAAGAATATCCGGGTCAATTCCGGCTTTGCTTTTTCCCATTAGCGATTCACCGCTAAGTTTCAACAAGATTCGATTATATCTTAATTCCATTCTTTTTCCCGATAGATAAAAAAAAAGGTCTTATAAAATAAGACCTTTTTACAATTAAATAAATAAATTTATTTAGATTCGTCCGCAACGTGGAAACGATAAAACTTTGTCAGTTTAACGTCCGTTCCGTGAGCTTTATTATATTCCTTAATTAAGTCGCCGACTGTTTTGCTGTTATCTTTAACAAAAACCTGCTCTAACAAACAAACTTCACTATAAAATTTGTTCAGCTTTCCTTCGGCAATTCTATCAAGGATGTGCTCGGGTTTGCCTTCTTTAAGAGCAACTTCTTTGTAAATCTCTTTTTCCTTTTCAATTATTTCGGAAGGAACTTCCTCACGATTTACATATTTCGGATTCATGGCTGCAATTTGCATTGCAATATCTTTTCCGATTGTAATCAATTCGTCGGTCTCTTCGGAAACATTTTCGAACTTAATAAGAACGCCCAAATTCGCGCCGTGGTGAATGTAATCGACTAACATTCCATTATCGGAATGTACAACTGCAAATCTCGAAACTTCAATTTTTTCGCCGATTTTTCCAATTGCATCTGTAACCATATCGGAAACTTTTGTTCCGTTAACTTCAAGCGCCAAAAGTTCATCGACATTTGCAGGCTGCTTATCAACAATGATATCAAGCACTTTTTGTGCGAAATTTAAGAAGTCATCACTGTTAGCAACAAAGTCGGTTTCACAGTTAACATCTAAAATAGCGCCGGATTTATTGTCATTCCAAATTTTGGTTACAACAACGCCTTCATGAGCTTTTCTTTCCGCTCTTTTGGCTGCAACCGAAGCTCCTTTTTTTCTCAGAATTTCAATTGCTTTATCAAAATCACCATTAGCATCCTGCAAAGCTTTTTTGCAGTCGAGCATTCCGGCTCCGGTTTTATCTCTTAATTTTTTAACATCGGATGCACTAATTCCCATCTCAATCTTCCTTATTTTTTATTCTTCACTCTTTTCTTCTTTAGGAGTATTTTCCCCATTGTCTGCTTTAGGAGCATCTTCCGTTTTAGGGGCTTCTTTTACAACTTCTTCCTTAGGCGCCGCATCATTTGCTTTTTTCGATTCTTTCTTATCGCCTTTTCCTTCATCTTTGCCGTCCAATCTTACTTTACGAATTCTCGGACGTCTTCTTTTGGAAGTCTCTTTTTTATCTTGGGCAACTTTCTTTTCATTCTCTTGTTCAGCTTTCCTTTCGGCTTTTAATTCCTGTGCTTTCTGTATTCCTTCGATAACAACATCGGCTAAAGTTTTAGTAATAACTTCAATTGTACTTGCAGCATCGTCATTAGCAGGAATAATGTAATCAATCTCTTCCGGATCGCAATTAGTATCGACAATTGCGAATGTAGGAATGTTCAATCTATGAGCTTCTTTTACGGCAATCGATTCTTTTCTTATATCAACAAGAAATAAAGCGCCGGGAAGTCTGTTCATCGATTCAACGCCTTCAAGGACTTTCCTTAATTTTTCTTTTTCCCGCGTCAAGAAAAGGGCTTCTTTTTTCGTGATTTTTTCAAAAGTTCCGTCGGCTTCCATTTTGTCAATCATCTGCAGACGTTTAATACTTTTTTTGATTGTCTGGAAGTTTGTAAGCATACCGCCGAGCCATCTTTCGCTAACCCAGTTTGCACCGGCGCGTCTTGCTTCATCGGCAATAACGTTTTTCGCTTGCTTTTTTGTCCCGACAAACATAACATTATTTCCTTTGGAAACGATGTCGTACAAAGCTTCGGCAGATTTATCAATAAGTTTAACTGTTTTCTTTAAATCGATGATATGAATACCGTTTTTTTCCATAAAAATATACGGTTTCATTTTAGGATTCCAACGACTGGTCAAATGACCGAAATGCGCGCCCGCTTCTACGAGCTGCTGGAGGGTAACTCTAGACATATTTTTCTCCTGTTTTGCTTCTACTTTCGTCTTCTTTGCTTTCCATCCCATTTTAATTTAGGACACAGGTAGCAAATCGGAAAGTATGATTAATTGATAATAACTATTAACGTTTAGAAAATTGGTATCTTTTTCTGGCTTTCGGTTGTCCGTATTTTTTACGCTCAACCATTCTCGGATCTCTACGCAGAAAACCTTCCGCTTTAAGAACCGGACGAAAATCTTCATTGATTGCAACAAGCGCTCTCGAAACGCCCAATCTGATAGCTTCGGCTTGCCCCGAAATTCCACCGCCGCTGACATTAACGAAAATGTCGTATTTACCCGCGTTGTCCGTAACCTGCATCGGCTGAACAACCGTATCTCTGTGAAATTCCAAAGGGAAATAGTTTTCGAATTCTCTCTTATTGATTGTAACTTTACCTGAGCCGTTTCTTAAATAAACTCTTGCAACAGAATTTTTTCTACGTCCTACAAATATCTTATCTGACATTAACTTCCTCTTACAAACTTAATGATTTGGGTTGCTGTGCCGCATGCGGATGATTTTCACCGGCATAAACTTTTAACTTTTTGATTAACTTTCTGCCTAATCTGTTTTTTGGCAGCATACCTTTTACGGCGTTTTCGATAACTCTTTCCGGATGTTTTTGCATAACTTCCGCAAAAGTTTCGGTTTTTACTCCACCCGGATATTGAGTATGATGGAAATACGTTTTCTGCATTTCTCTTTTTCCGGTCAATACAACTTTATCTGCATTTATGACCACAACAAAATCACCTGTATCCATATTAGGAGTAAAAATTGCTTTGTGTTTTCCACGAATAACACGCGCAATTTCGGTTGCTAATCTTCCCAGCACTTTTCCTTTAGCATCAACAACATACCAATCGTGATTAGCGTCTTCCGTCTTAATAAACTTCGTCATTTTCTCTTGTTTCACAAATTCCTCCAAATAGAAAAACTTTTTTATATAGCTTACAAATATATTTTAATACTTTTCAAATGTCAAGAATTCGAGAAAATAAAATAGAAAGCTTTCTAACTCGTTAAGAATCTCATTTTTTAATGTTCTTTATTAAGTTCGATTTTTAATCTTTTAATGTGAAAAATATTATTTAGCCGTTTTAA
>CAYLYR010000146.1:0-6248 GCA_964387835.1 uncultured Melioribacter sp. | reverse complement strand
ACTTTTCGGCGTTAAATTACTTACTCCCGAAGGAGTAGGTTTTGAGAAAGAAATTAAAGATCAGAATTTACACAGACCCGGTTTGGCTTTAGCCGGGTTTGTGGAATTATTTACGTATAACAGAATTCAGCTTATCGGGAATACAGAGAACAGGTATTGTTTATCGTTATCCGACGAAGAGCGGGATAATGTAATTGCAAGACTTTTGAGTTTTGATGTTCCGGCTATAATCCTCAGCAATAATAATGAGCCTTGTCCGGAATTGATTAAA
Source organism: uncultured Melioribacter sp. (assembly GCA_964387835.1). Classification (GTDB taxonomy): domain Bacteria; phylum Bacteroidota; class Ignavibacteria; order Ignavibacteriales; family Melioribacteraceae; genus WGAL01. The sequence continues at coordinate 5,977 of CAYLYR010000146.1, read as the reverse complement.
CATGCAATTAAGCAAAATGTAGCGGTTTTTCAGATTGAAAACACGAGTACAAAAACCGCATATTTAATTGGTGATTTTCTCGAAGACCAGTTTGCAGCGAGAGTCTCTTTGCATGGCTCTCTTGTCGATGTTTACGGTATCGGGGTATTGTTCCTTGGTAAATCGGGAATAGGAAAAAGCGAGGTTGCTCTGGATTTAGTTGAACGCGGACACCGACTTGTTGCGGATGATGTGGTTATATTGACGAAAAAAGGGGAACATATTTTAATTGGAACCGGTACCGATGTTATTCAGCATGTAATGGAAATTAGAGGAATAGGGATTGTTGATGTACAGCATATGTTCGGAGTTCGCTCAATTCGCCATCAAAAGCGTCTGGAAATTGTGATTGAACTGGAAATTTGGGATGAAAATACGGAATATACACGAACAGGCTTGGATAATGAAATCATTTCAATCTTGGATATTAATATTCCATATATAAAACTTCCTATTTTCCCGGGCAAAAATATTACGGTTATTGCGGAAACAATCGCCTTAAATTATCTTGCTTCTCATTACGGGTACAATGCCGCAAAGGAGCTGCAGGAAAGGCTGCAAGACAGAATTAAAAATAACAGAAAAAAAGGAAAGCGGTCGGTTAATTATTTTGAACACGATGAAGAATAAATAGCTTGATTTAGAACGATTATTTAATTATTTTCGCACGTCATATGAAAAGATACTATTATTTCTCAAATAGCAATTTAAAATTCGTTGAAATCAAGAATTTCAAACGAAAAATTATATTCTCGGTTCTTGGAGCAACCGCAATAATTTCCATGCTCCTTTTTGCCGGATTTTTTTACTTTCAATCTCTTCTAAATCCCACTTCACAAGTAGATTATCTTAAAACTCAGAATAAAGAATTACAATCCAAGCTTGATGATTATCTTACTAAATTTAACAAATTGAAGAATGATGTTGATCATATTGTAAAAAGTGATCAGACGTTAAGATTAAAAGTGAATCTTGAGCCGTTGAAAGTTGACCAACTTAATTACGGAGTTGGCGGTAAGGTTGTAGGAACAAATAATTTTGCAGCAACCGGAGAAGCAAAACATATTCTCGATAGCCTGGATTCAGTAGTGGATAATTTGACGGCAAGAGTTAATATCGAAAAAGATAATTTTAGTGAAATCAGCAAAACTTTAGCTCTGAATTCAAAATTGTACGACGCTATTCCCGCCATAAAACCTGCAGACGGACCTTACGGCGATAGATTCGGAATGAGATTCCATCCGATTCTTAAGGTTCGCCGAATGCATAACGGAATTGATATTTTGGTGAATACGGGAACTCCCGTTTACGCTACCGGCGGCGGGAAGGTAAAATTTGCCGGTCGTAAAGGAGGACGTGGACGTACGGTTATTATTGATCACGGATTTGGATATACTTCCATTTACGGTCACTTATCAAGAATTAAGGTTAAGAGAGGACAAAAGGTTAAAAGAGGGGATTTGATTGCACTTTCCGGTAATTCGGGCAGACTATCTACCGGACCGCATTTGCACTACGAAGTAAGGCACAATGGAATTGCTTTAAATCCGAGAAATTTTATTTTTGACGACATTAAACTTTTTGATTTCTTAACCCATAAAAAAGCAAAGGAAAAGAAGAATGATTTGGACGGTTGAACTGGCATCATATCTTGACGACGCTCCGTGGCCTGCCACTAAGGATGAGTTGATAGATTATGCTGAAAGAGTTGGTGTTCCTTATGAAGTTGTTGAAAACCTGAAAGAGTTGGAAGATGATGGCGAGATTTATGAATCCATTGAAGATATTTGGCCTGACTTCCCGACTGATGAAGATTTCTTCTTTTACGATGAAGACGAATATAGTTGATAATTTGACGTGGAAGATTTTTTCGATCATCTCGTCGGGCATAACTCTGTAAAACTTCGTTTAAATAAAATTATAAGCTCGGGCAACATTCCGCATGCGTTTATGTTTTCGGGTCAAAAAGGTGTAGGGAAGTTTGCATTTGCTCTTGAAGTAATCACACACCTTAACAAGTCAAAAAAACTCTCCGATAAAGGGATTGAACAAATAAGAAAACTTCAGAAGCCCTACGTGGAATACATATTTCCGCTTCCTTCCGGTAAAAATGAAACTAATTCGGATTCGGCATATTCCAAATTGGATGATTCGCAGCTTGAAGAAATTACCGGAGAGATTAAAAAGAAAATCGAAAATCCTTACCATCCTGTTTCAATAACCAAAGCGCAAAATATTAAAATTAATTCAATACGCGATTTGAAAAAATATCTTTCTGTTGATAAAAGTGAAATTCCGTATTCGGCGGTTATCATTGATGATGCAGAAAAAATGTCCGTTGAAGCTCAAAATTCTTTGCTTAAAAGTTTGGAAGAGCCTCCTGAGGGAATTATTTATTTTCTATTGGTCTCAGATGAAAATCTCATTTTGGATACTATAAAGTCTCGTACATGGTATGTGAATTTTTCAAATTTAAAAGAAGATGAAGTTGAAGCAATATTGATGAAATATACCGACGCTTCTCGCGAAGAAATAATACGGATAGCTCCGTTTGCCGAAGGCTCCGTAATAAAAGGATTAAAAATTTTAGAAATAGGGGCTGAAGTTATCGATTTGGTAATTGATTTTATACGTCAAGCGGTTGTTGGAAACACATATTCCGCCGCTAAAGTATTTGATTCTTTGATGGAAATGACCGATTCGGATTTTGAAATTATTATGCAAATGCTAATCATGTGGCTATCAGATGCAAATAAAGAAAAAATGTCGGGTGGAAACGATGAGAGATACTATTTTGATAGCGACAAAATTACATTCAAAAAGTTTAATAAAAGTTTCCCGAAAGCAGATTTTCCGAAGGCGATTAGTCGTTTGAACGAACTTACGGCTTTGAAGAAAAGTAATGTCTCCTTGAAAATCATACTTATGAATATTATATTTGTTCTTAACAGTTTAAGTAGAAGGTGAAAATGATTCACATAGATTTATCGTTTCTAAAAATTGCAAACCAAAGTGAAAAAGAAAAAAATCAAACAGAAACAAAGGTCAACGACAACTTCAAATATAAAATTTTTGATCTCTACACCGATTCCATAGTTCAAAACTCCTGCAGCGATTGTGCATTAAACATTGAACAATTTAATAGTTGGGATAGTAGAAATATTATCGAAGTTGATTCCGAGGGATTTTGGGGAATTCATTTTTGCGAGATACCTCCGAATTTTGAAAGAGCCGTAAACGTTGGCGATTTGCTTCTTGAAACCGACGGCTCTGCAATTGATGTTTCTGTTGTAAAAGAAGTAGGGAAGTTGGTTAATCTCAAAAGAAATCGTATGCGGCTTTCCAACGAACCTCTTCCGAGAATAACCCGCTTACTTACCAGAAAAGACTACGAACGTTACCGGCAAAATCTTGAAGATGAAAATGATGCGGCTCCGATTTTTCGTGAATTGGTAACAAAATACAAACTGGAAATGAAACTTGTAAATATTCATTATCAGTTTGACAGAAGAAAACTTTACTTTTTTTATACTGCCGACGGGAGAGTGGATTTCAGGGAATTAGCTAAAGAATTGGCAAACAGATTTAGAACCAGAATTGAGCTTCGACAAATCGGCGTAAGAGATGAAGCCCAGAAAATTGGGGGAGTGGGAACTTGCGGGCGAGAATATTGCTGCTCAACATTCTTAAAAAGTTTTAAGCGAATTCAGACACAAATGGTAATTGACCAGAACTTATCAACAAGTGCCTCAAAACTTAGCGGACCTTGCGGAAAGTTAAAGTGTTGTTTATCGTTTGAATTGAACGGAAAAAATTAACACAAAATTAAATATATCCAAAGAATGGAGAATTTTATTATGAATTATGATGAAAGATTATCAAACGTCTCAATACTCGGCGCTGCCGGAAAGATGGGAAGCGGCATTTTGCTTCTTACTGCTAATGAGATGGCTGAACTTAGTCTGCGCAAAGAAAATGCTGACAAAGTTTTTATTTTAAATGCAATCGATATTTCCGATAAGGCTTTAAGCGGATTAATTGATTACGTAAGAGTTCAAACAAGGAAAATTGCCGAAAAGAAAATTGTTCTTCTTCGTGAACTTTATCAAGAAGATCAATCTCTTATCAACAACCGTGAAATAATCGAGGCATATATCAACAGGGTTTTACAAGTTATTCGTCCTACAAAAAGGGTAGAGGCTGCGTATGATTCTAATATTATTTTCGAAGCTGTAAATGAGAATCCGACATTAAAAGTTAAGCTGTTTAAACAAATAGATGAAAACAGTGAAAAATCCCCATGGTTTTTCACAAACACATCTTCCGTCCCGATTTTTTATTTGGATAAAGAAGCGGAGTTAAAGGGAAGAATTATCGGCTTTCATTTTTATAATCCTCCGGCAATTCAGAAACTTGTTGAGTTAATTCCTGCCGAAACAACTTTGTCGGAACTAACGGAATTTGCATTAGAGTATGCGAAGAAATTGAGAAAGTTTGTTGTTTCGTCCAATGACTTTGCCGGATTTATCGGAAACGGGCATTTTATGCGCGATGCTCTTTACGGAATAAAGGAGGCGGAAAAATTAGCTAAAGAGCTTGGCTTCCCGCAGGCAATTCTATCAATTAATAAGGTAACTCAAGATTTTTTAATTCGCCCGATGGGAATTTTCCAGTTAATTGATTATGTGGGAATTGATGTTTGTAAATATATTATGAGCGTGATGAATCCTTATCTGGAGAATGAGGATTTGCACAGCGATTTACTCGATAGTTTGTTCGACAAGAAAATCCTCGGCGGTCAGAATTCCGATGGTTCTCAAAAAGACGGCTTCTTCAAATATGAAAAAGGGAAGATAATCGCTGTCTTAAATCCCGAAACGGAAGAATATGTTGATGTAAGCAATATTGAAGAGGATGTTAATTCCAAATTAGGAGAACTCCCTGAAGGAAATATTTCTTGGAAAAAAGCAATTAGGATTAGAGAAAGAGATTCCGTATTACGTCCTTATTTTGAGAATCTTAATAAAATGGATACTTTGGGAGCACGGTTGGCGAAAGCGTATCTCAAGAATTCGGCGGAAATAGGAAAACTTCTTGTAAAAATGAATGTGGCAAAATCTGAAAAAGATGTAAACGATGTTATGCTCACCGGATTTTTCCATGCATATGGTCCAATTAATGATTATATCGACTCGGAGGAAAAGTAAGATGAAAGAAAAAATATATTTAACAGCAGGTTATAATACAATTTCATTAGGAACCGGAAGAAAAGAGTTCAACCCTAAAAAGGAACGTCCGGGAATTGAGCATTACATCAGTGAAGCCGGTAAAACTGTTTTGGAACAAATAGGCGGAGCAGAAAAAGTAGATGAAGTGGTAATAAGTAATTTTAACGCTTCCGGTTACAATAACCAGGCAAATATTCCCGGATTTGCTCCGATGATTGATGAAAAGCTAAGATTCAAACCGGCTACAAGAGTAGAAGGAGCATGCGGTTCCGGAGGAATAGCAATGGTAACCTCATTTAAGTTCCTAATGTCCGGAATGAGCGATGTTATTTTATCGCTTGGTTTTGAAGTTCAAAACAGCATGAAAGCGGTTTACGGAGCAGATGTTTTAGCGCAAGCAGGATGGGCTAATGATAGAAAAGATGGACACGCTCACTTTTTCCCGGGACAATTTAGCGACAGAGCAGGCGTTTATTTTGAGAAATACGGCAGAGAGTACGCTCGCAAAGGATTTGCGCGCTGGTACAGAAATGCCATTGAAAACGCAAGACTTTGTCCTACGGCACAGGAATACCATAATACGACAAAGGATTTGGAAAAAGCTGCAATGAGAGAACCGAATCCTAAAGTTTTTGTTGAAAATCTGACCGTTTTGGATTGCTCAAAAGTCTCGGACGCAGCTTCGGCGATTGCTGTAATGACTGAAGAAG
>CAYLYR010000145.1:0-6299 GCA_964387835.1 uncultured Melioribacter sp. | reverse complement strand
CGCGTTTTTTTGTCTAAAAGGATACTCATAATTTTTTCCTTTATTTGTACTTAATTATTAGAAAAATCACAAAAAAAAAACTAATAAAAATTTCAGTAAAAAACTTTGATATTTTTAATTATTTTAGAACATTTTCAATTATTGAAAGAAAAATTGCAGCTCCATCGTCATTCCCCAATGATTTGTCACTGCATCTTTCGGGATGAGGCATCATACCGAGAACATTTTTCTTTTCGTTTATTATTCCGGCAATGTTCATTTTCGAGCCGTTAGGATTAAACTCCGGAGAAATCTCCCCGCCGGGAGATGAGTACTTGAAAACAATTCGGTTTTCATCCGCAAGTTTTTGTAAAGTCTCCTCATCGGCAAAGTAGTTACCTTCAGCGTGGGCAATTGGAATTTTCAAAACATCTTTTTTTATTGCGGAAGAAAAAGGGGTTGCTTTGTTTTCTACTTTAACATAAATATCTTTTGAGATAAATTTTAAAGATTCGTTTTTCAGCATAACTCCGGGTAGAAGTCCGGCTTCGAGTAAAATCTGAAATCCGTTACAGATCCCGAGAACTAATCCGCCTTTATTTGCAAAGCTGATAACTTCTTCCATAATCGGTGAAAACCTTGCAATTGATCCGGTGCGGACATAATCTCCGTACGAAAATCCGCCCGGCAAGATAATTACATCGCTCTCTTTTAAATCACGTTCTTTGTGCCACAAAAATTCGGACTCGGAAAGAAAAATATTTTTAGCTGCACGGTAGGAATCGTAATCGCAGTTGGAACCGGGGAAAACGACTATTCCGAATTTCACTTTCATTTTATTTTATTCAGTTTATATTCAAAATCTTCAATCAAAGGATTAGTAAGAAGTTTTTCGCAATATGCTTCAACTTCTTTTCGGGCTTGAGTTTCATCTTCGGTAACTATTTCAAACTCAATAAATTTGTTAATGCGGGTATTCCTAACGTTGTTGAATCCCAACAGTTTTGCGCCCTGCTGTGCGGCTTTTCCCTGCGGGTCCAAAATAGCAGGTTTTCTTTTAACGATTACCGTTGCCTTAAACAAGTTTCACCTCTGAGATAAATAATAATCTTTTGTGAAAATATATTTTTCTAATTTTTTGTTAATGAAACCCGAAATCACAATCAGAAGGAAAAAGTAAAATACCGTTTTAGCCTGAGATAAGAAAAACGAAATAATAAATAAGATAGAAACAATTGAGAAGATAATTTTTGCTTTGTTGTTTATGTACTTGACTTTTGCCATCGCAAAATATTTAATGTTGCTAACCATCAGCACGCTAACTACAAGCATTAAAATTAACGCAATCATATCTTCAGGAGGATTAAGATGCGGAATCGGTTTCGTGTAGATTAAATATGATGCAATTGTCAAAGCTGCAACCGGAATCGGGAGCCCGGTAAAATCGGGTTTATCTGCAATAGATTCGAGCTGGGAATTAAATCGCGCGAGCCTGAAAGCGCCGAATAACAGATAAATTGAACTTACAACTATCCCCCAAATTCCGTATTGATTAAGAAAAGAGAAGTAAACTAAAATTGCCGGCGCGACACCGAAACTTACAATGTCGGCAATCGAATCCAACTCAACGCCGAATTTGCTGCTGGTTTTGAACATTCGCGCAACAAAACCATCGAAGCCGTCGAAAAAAACAGCGACAAAAATAAAAAGTGAAGCTGTTGTGAAATCGGATTTTGTCGCAAAGATTATTGAGAAAAATCCGCTTAGCAGATTCAATGCGGTAAATGTGTTGGGAATTATCGCTTTTGATGGATTAAATTTTTTATTCATTTTCATTTATCTTAAATAATATAGTTTCACCGCCGTAAACATGTTCGCCGACTTTTACTTGAGCCGCCCATTTCTTAGGTACAATAATGTCGCTGCGGCTCCCGAATTTTATCATTCCGAATCTATTTCCGACTTTAACACTTTCCCCGCTTTTTAAATCGGAAATAATTCTGCGTGCAAAAATTCCGGCTACTTGTGTAAAAAAAACATTCCCGAATTTCGTCTCGATGCCGATTTCGTTGCGCTCGTTTTCTTTGTCAGCTTTATCATTGTACGCAGTCAAAAATTTACCCTTAACATAATTAAGGTATTTCACGGTCCCCGAAATTGGGATTCTGTTTACGTGAACATCAAATGGCGACATAAAAATTGAAAGTTGTGTTGCTTCCCCTTCAACAAATTTATCGGAAACAACGTCTTTAATTAGAAGCACTTTCCCGTCTGCGGGGGAAATAAAAACGTTATCTTGTTGCGGCGTGTTCCTGTCGGGGTCGCGAAAGAAAAAGAGTGTGAAAATTAAAAAGCCGGCAGCAGCAGCTATGATTATATATTTTAACCAATCTTCCTTGATAAAAAGTGAAAGCGCAATAATCAAAAATGAGAGTATCGTTATTGAAATCAGGGTTGAATACCCGTATTTAGTAAACATATTTTTTTATCTTGTGAATATTAAGTTTAAATAAATTATATTTTAAAATTGAAGTCAAAAAATATTAAAATATATTTCTAAATCATAGAATAAAATTAGGAGGTACGATGTTGAAAGGCGGAATGCAGGGAATGATGAAACAGGTTCAAAAGCTGCAGGCGGATATGGAAAAAAAACAGCAAGAGCTTAGAAATAAAACCGTTTCGGAAGAAAGCGGCGGCGGAATGGTTAAAGCCACGGTAAACGGGCAGAAGGAATTACTTTCTCTCGAGATTAACGATGAGGTTATTTCGGTTGAAGATAAAGAAATGCTGGAAGATTTAATTGTAGCGGCGGTTAATAAAGCAATTGAGTCAGCCGGAAAAATGGCTGAGGATGAAATGGCTTCTTTGACCAAAGGCATTATTCCTCCGGGAATGAACATCCCGGGATTTTAATATGCAGATTGCGGAACCACTACAAATTGCAATCGACGAATTAAGTAAGTTACCTACTATCGGGAAAAAATCCGCACAACGTCTCGCGCTTTATTTACTTAATCGTGATGATACGCAAGTTGAAAGACTTGCCGACGCGTTGGTAAATCTTAAAAAGGAATTACATTTCTGCAAGCGTTGTTTCAATATTTCCGAAGGGGAGTATTGCGAAATTTGTTTGAACGCGAAAAGAGACGGTTCGATTATTTGCGTTGTTGAAAGCGTTAACGATGTTATTTCTATTGAGAAGACAAATGAATTTAACGGTTTGTATCACGTACTCGGCGGCGTGTTAAATCCTCTCGCGGGAGTTAATGTTGAAGATTTGAAAATAAAGGAATTGCTCCGGCGATTGCAAACCGAAGAAGTAAATGAAATTTTTCTTGCTCTTAATCCCGATACGGAAGGCGAGACGACCGCGCTTTATTTGGCGCGATTATTAAAACCGATTGGAGTAAAGATTACACGCATCCCAACCGGGCTGCCGGTTGGCGGTGATTTGGAATTTGCGGACGAGGCTACGGTCGGACGAGCAATTTTATCGAGAGTAACTCTGGAATGAAAAAGCGCGCCGGAAAATATTTCGTAATTGTTCTTCTTTTTCTCCTTACCTCGTGCGATTTGTTATCGACAAGGGAAGCGGAATTGCCGAACACATCACGGGATAATTTTTTACCGGCAACTTCACCGGAAATTCTTTTCTCGAATTTAACAAATGCGTTTAAAGATAAAATTGTAGAAAATTACATGGCTTGTTTGGCTGACCCCGCATTTACCGAAAAGAAATTCAGTTTTATCCCGACAGTTAGCGCCTCGGCAATCTTTGCGGCTTTTGCTAATTGGGACTTAACTTCGGAGCGGGGATATTTTACAAATCTCATAAATACAATACCCGAACACACTCCGATAATTCTTAGTCTATCGGAATTGGGCAGTTCGCAATATCCCGATAGTACGGTTTTTGATTTCTCTTATGTGCTTAACACTAATTTCACTTCGGAAAATATTTCATCAACATACGAAGGTAATTTGAAATTTACTTTGATTCTGGATAGCAGGCAGCAATGGGTAATTTACAGATGGGCGGATTACGAACAATCGGGAAAGACGAGCTGGAGCGAACTGAAAGGGAGGATGTATTAGTCGGAAAATATTTTTAATATTGTCTTTATCGGTTTTTCTCTTTTACGGATGTAATCCTTTCGCTCCGAAGTTTGATGAAAATCTTTCCAATCGTTCGTCATTAATTTCCGACCAAAGCAATGTTGAAGGAATTTTTACAAATTTACGTTACGCATATACTTTTCAAGATACATTAATTTACGGTAAAGTACTCGCTAAGGATTTTATTTTTACTTATAGAGATTACGATAACGGGATAGATATTTCATGGAATCGTGATGAAGAGATGAGAGTTACAAACGGACTTTTTCATAGTAGTGAAAATTTGGATTTGATTTGGAACAACATTATTTCAATATCCGATGATTCTACAAATATTGTACGAAGTTTTAATTTAACGGTTACATTTAATCCTACGGATATTATTTTTGTTGACGGGCGTGTTAATTTTCAGTTAGAGAAGAATGAAAACGGGAAATGGCTTTTAACAAATTGGGTAGATGAATCAAATTATTAAAATATGAAGTTATTAATTAAAGAAACCGTACGCATTATTAGAAGTAATCTTTCATCTACTTTTTTTATAATTATTTTGCAGAGCATCGCTGCGATTACTCTCTTTGCAGCTTTGATTTGGGCATTAAATTTTTCATCTCTAAAAATAAGAATGCAGAGTAAGTTTGAAGCAAAAGTTTTTCTTAAGCAAGATGTGCCGAGTGGAAAAATTAAGGAATTCAAGAAGATTTTAATCGGCTCGGAGAAAATCTACAAAATCAATTTTGTAAGCAGAAAAGATGCGAAGAAAATATTTGCTTCACGATTTTCCGAGATAGACAAAAATGTGGTTAATCAAGTTGAGTTTCCGGCTTCATTTAATATAAGATTTAAGAGTTCTGTCGGTTATGATGAAATATTAAATTTTCTGAAAAATATTGAAAAGAGGGCGGAAGTAGAGTCCGTTGTCTTTCCGCATAAAATAGTCTATTCCATTTCAAGATATTTTTCTGTTATCACTTTTATATTAATAGGATTGTTTATAATAATCTTTGTTGGAATTCAGTTTGTAATAAAACACTTATTAAATAAATTTGCATTGAAAGAGAAAGAGAAATTAAAAATTAAATATTTGATAGGGGCTAAAAAAAACACAATAATTCTACCATATTATTTTTCCTCAATACTTTTGTGTTTTGTATCAACAATAATTGGATTGGTTTTAGTAAATTTGTTTTTTAACGGATTAAATAGAATTATTACTATTAATTTATTGGAAAATAAAATTCTTTTTTCTAATATTATCATCTTGTTTTTAAGTTTATATGTGGGGTATGTTGTAGCTCCCAAAAATCTACACTTTAAATAATAGAGGAATTTATGAAAAAAAGTTTTTTAGTTCTTGTTTTGTTAGCGTTAACATCGATGGCTTGGGGACAAAATAAGAATTACGAAATCGGTACAATGAATCCGCAAATGCAGCGTTACAACGGCGGTTTTTATGATTATTCGGATCCGACGGATGTGAACATTAAAGTTTCCGTTTGGGGATTTGTCCGCTACCCGGGCAAGTATGTTGTACCGATTTATACGAACGTTCTGGACTTGTTATCTTATGCCGGCGGTCCATCGGACAATGCACATTTAGATGATTTAAGAATATACAGAGTTTTTCCGGATTCAACACAGAAAATTTATAAATTCGATATAAATGATATTTGGTGGGGAGAAAAACTGGAGTCCGATACGCTTAAAGTACCTCAACTTAAAGCCGGAGATATTCTTTCAATTCCCGGCAGCCAAAAATATTATCTGAGAGATTGGTTATCGATGGTGTTATCAATCTTTTCGGCATTAACTTCATTAGCAATTTTATTAACTAGATAGGGATGGTTTAGACGTGGGAAATTACGAACCAAGAGAATTCGAAGAGGAAGGAACTTCTTTACGTGAATATATTAATTTAATCAGACAATACATTGTTCCTATTACATTAATTACTCTTGCCGGTTTAGCCGTTGCAATTGTATATGCTTTAACAGCAAGAGATATTTACAAAGCAACTACATCTCTTAAAATTCAAAAGCCGTCGGGAAATATACTTGACGCACCGTTGCTGCCTGAATTTTCCGATTTCGGAAGCGACAGATTTATTGCGAATGAAATTGAAGTTCTTAAAAGCTATACTGTCCGCGAGAGAGTTGCTAAGGATTTGCTTGAACAATATCATCAGCTAAACGTTCCGGATA
>CAYLYR010000144.1:0-6318 GCA_964387835.1 uncultured Melioribacter sp. | reverse complement strand
TCGTTAAATATCTCTCCGCCAAAATAGAGGCGGGGATTGACGCATTTCAGATATTCGATTCATGGGGCGGAGTTTTATCTCAGCCGCACTATTTGGAGTTTTCGCTAAAGTATATTGATAGAATTGTAAAGGAAGTAAAAAGAATTAATTCCGAGCCGAGCATTGTTTTTTCAAAAGGAGTTCATCATTCCCTGAAAGAAATTGCGGAAACCGGAACAGAAGTAATCGGCTTGGATTGGACTACTCGGCTTTCTTGCGCTTTGGAAGCAACTGAAGGAAAAACCGCGCTTCAAGGCAATCTTGATCCGGTTACATTATATGCCGATGATGAAGTAATTAAACGTGAAGCGGAAAGAATCTTAAAAGATTTCGGCAGAGGGAACGGACATATTTTTAATCTCGGACATGGAATTTTACCGAGTGTTGAACCTTCGAAAGCAAAACTTTTAGTCGATTTTGTAAAAGAGGAGAGTAGAAAATATCATGAATAATAAAATGAACAATTTGGATTTTGATTTAATAAAGAAATATGATCGCCCGGGACCGCGATATACAAGCTATCCGACCGCTCCCCACTTTTCGGAAGAATTTGATAAAGATAAATTTTTTGCCGAAATAGAATCGGCAAACTCTCGGGAATCTTCCAATGATTTATCTCTCTATTTTCATTTACCTTATTGCGATACGCTTTGCTATTTCTGCGGATGCAATATGATTGTAAGCAACAACAGAGGCAGAATAGGGAACTATGTGGATTATATTGAAAAAGAAGTTAGAATATTAAAGAAATATATTTCTCCTACACGCAAAGTAAGTCAACTCCATTGGGGAGGCGGAACGCCTACTCACCTTAAGCCGGATGAAATAAGAGAACTCGGAGAAGTGATACACAACAATTTTAACTTTCGAGATGATGCGGAGATAAGCTGCGAAATTGATCCTCGCGGAATGACGGAAGAGCATGTTATTGCATTGAAGGGAAGCGGATTTAACCGAGTAAGCATGGGCGTTCAGGACTTTAATGAAAAAGTGCAGAAAGCCGTAAACAGAATTCAGCCCGAATCGATTACGCGCCAAGTTGTCGAGTGGGTTAGAAAGCACAATTTTGAAAGCGTTAATTTGGATTTAATGTACGGGCTTCCGTTCCAGTCTCCGGAGACCTTTGAAAAAACAATCGATAAGATCATTGACATTTCCCCCAATAGGATTGCGGTTTTTAATTATGCGCATGTCCCTTGGCTTAAGAAACACATGGAGATGATTAAAGCCAAAGATTTACCTACGCCTGAAACAAAGTTAAAACTCTTTAAGCTCTCAATTGATAAATTTTCCGAAGCGGGATATGTCTTTATCGGCATGGATCATTTTGCTAAACCGGATGATGAATTAACCGTTGCGCTTCGCAGCAAAAAACTTTACCGCAACTTTCAAGGCTATTCCACAAGAAGCGGAACGGATTTGCATGCGCTCGGAATTACGGGAATTAGTCAGTTCGGGCGTGTTTATTCTCAGAACGTAAAAACCGAAAAGGAATATTACAAACTGTTGGATACGGATACATTGCCTCTTTTCAAAGGTTATTACTTAAATGACGATGACGTGATTCGTCGTGAAGTGATTATGAGAATTATGTGTGATTTCGAGTTGGACTTTAACAAGATTGAAAAACAGTTTAATATTGATTTTGAAGAATATTTTAATCGGGGTTTAACTAATCTTAAAGAGATGATTGATGACGGACTGGTGAATATAAAAGATAGGAAATTGATGGTAAGCAACACCGGAAGACTTTTGATTAGAAACGTTGCAATGAATTTTGACGGATTTATCGAACGGAAGGAAGATCACACAAGATATTCGAGAACCGTTTAATGCAGGAAAAAGTTGCGCTCATATTGCTGAATCTCGGAGGTCCGAGTAATATTGACGAAATTGAACCTTTTCTATTCAACCTCTTTAGCGATCCGGATATTTTTCATATCCCGTTCGGTCAAAAATTATTTGCTAAAATAATATCCAAACTAAGAAGCGGAAAAGCAGCCGAATACTACAAACAGATTGGCGGAGGTTCTCCGATTGCAGAACTAACCGAAAAACAAAGGGCTGCGCTATCGGATGCGTTGAAAGAATATAATATTGATGTTTTCACCGCGATGAGATATTGGCGACCATTAACTAAAGAAGTAGTTAAACATGTCGAAAAAGGAAATTACGATAAGATAATGTTACTACCGCTTTATCCTCACTATTCTATTGTTACCGTAGGTTCTTCCGTGAACGAATGGTTCAGACATTACAAGGGAGATAAAAATAAAGTTAAAATTATTGAATCATATTTCAATAATCCCGATTTCCACCGAGCCGTTTCCGAAAAGATTGATGAAACAATTTTTAAATTTCCGGAAGAAGCGAGAAAAGAGTTGTTCATTCTCTTCAGCGCTCATTCAACTCCGCAATCCGTTATAGATAAAGGTGATCCTTATCAGAAGGAAATTATATCAAGTGTGAATTTCATAATGGAATTTAGAAATAACTCGCATCGATTCGGTATTTCATATCAAAGTAAAGTGGGACCCGTTAAATGGCTTGAGCCTTCGACAAAAGATTATTTGAAAAAATTAGCCTATGAAGGAGAGAAAGCGGTTTTGGTTGTTCCAATAAGTTTTGTTTCTGATCATCTTGAGACTTTGTACGAACTCGGAATTGAATATAGGGAAGTTGCAACTAACTCAGGGATAGAACATTATGAAGTAATGAACGCTCTAAATGATTCCCCGCAGTTTATTAATACTTTAAAGAACATAACGGTAAAATCTTTATGAAAAAAGTAGTTGTTATAGGCGCCGGAATTTCCGGACTGACAAAAGCGTATCGGTTAAAAAAGGCGGGTTACGACGTAACGGTTCTGGAGTCGAGAAATGTTGTCGGCGGAAGCATGAGAACAGTAAGAAAAGATGGATACTTAATCGATTTCGGTCCGAATAGCGGCTTGGAAACTACGCCGTATATTAGGGAAATGGTTGATGATTTAGGATTAAGCGAGCAATTTGTTTATGCAAACGAAGAAAGCAATATTCGCTACATATTGAAAAACAATGAACTTATTCCTCTGCCTACGGGAGGAAGCGCTTTTATTAAATCCAAATTATTTTCTCTAAAAGCCAAAATAAGATTGATGGGCGAACCCTTTGTCGGGAAATCGGAAGACGGTTATTACCAAAGCATTGGCGAGTTCGTCCGCCGTCGTTTGGGAAATGAATTTTTGGATTTTGCTATCGACCCCTTTGTTTCGGGAGTTTACGCCGGCGACCCTGAAAAGCTGAGCGTTAAATCGGCTTTCCCAAAACTCTACAGACTTGAGGAAGTTTACGGCGGCTTGATTAAAGGGATGATTAATGGAGCTAAGGAAAGGAAACGGAGTAGTGAGGAATCGAAACAAAGCGCTAAAATGTTTTCTTTTCTGAATGGGATGAAAACCTTTCCCGATGCAATTGCAAAGTACATTGGCGAAAAGGATTTACTTCTCGACGCTAATGTGCTTGAAGTTGATAAGTCCCGAGAAGGTTACATCATTACTTTTGATAGAAACGGTAAAAAGCAAACCATTGAAACCGAAGAAATTTACTCGGCTGTTCCCGCTTATGTTGCGGCTAAAATATTCGGCAAGTTGGACCCGAATTTGAATAAGCATCTTGAATCGGTTTTCTATCCTAAAGTAATGGTTCTCTTTCTCGGATACGATAATTCCAAAATCAAGAGAGCTTTGGACGGATTCGGATTTCTAATTCCCGGCAAGGAAAACAAGAAATTCCTCGGCGCAATATGGAGTTCGGTTATATTCCCGAATCGCGCACCGAAAGGAAAATCCGGCTTTACTTTATTTATCGGCGGCGCCAGAAAGCAAGACTACGATTGGGAAAATCCGAATTCGATTATCTCTGACGTTTTACCTGAATTTGAAGATATTATGAATATAACCGGAGCGCCGGAGCTGGTTGAATATCATGTTTGGCAAAAGGCTATTCCTCAATATAACATCGGTTATATCGAGCATGAAGAATATTTCCAACAATTTGAAAAGGCTAATCCTGGACTTTTCTTAACTGCAAATTACAGACGCGGAATATCGGTTGGAGACTGTATTAAAAGCAATGGAGAATTGACAATTGAAAATTGAAAATGATTCTGCGGAATATGAATCTGCAGTAAATATTGAAATGCTTGCTTAAATTGAGTTATTAAATTCTATAAACTTGAAACTAAGAATTATTATAAATGAGAATTTGTGTTATAGTTATTAATAGGAGCGGAACAAATTGCATGAATATTATTCTAAATAATTTGGAAATAGTTTTTAGAAAATGAATCGAAAATTTAGAAAGAGTTAGTACTAAATTGAAAGAAAAATTAAAATTAACAAGAGCAAAGACAAATGATAAGAGTCAATCATCATTTGTCCATTATCAATTATAAATTAATTTTAGAGGTTATTATGTTTCCCAATACGAGATTAAGAAGATTACGTTACAACCCGATAGTCCGCGACATGGTTCGTGAAACACATTTGCACAAATCCGATTTAATTTACCCGTTATTTGTAATGCCGGGGAAAGGGAAAAGGGAGGAAGTAAAATCAATGCCGGGCGTTTTTCAAATGTCGATTGACGTCCTCGTTGAGGAGTGCAGAGAGCTTGTCGATATTGGAGTTCCCGCAATTATACTTTTCGGAATCCCGGAGCATAAGGATGAGCTTGGCTCGGAAGCATATAATCCGGAAGGTATTGTTCAGCGTGCAGTTCGCGCAATAAAAGAGGCTGTCGGGAAAAACTTACTTGTAATTACAGACGTCTGCATGTGTGAATACACTTCTCACGGACATTGCGGAATAATAATCGACGGTGAAATAGCGAACGATGAGACAATATCTTATCTTGCAAAAGAAGCCATTACACATGCCCAAGCAGGCGCAGATATTATCGCTCCCTCCGATATGATGGACGGACGCGTTGCCGCAATACGAAAAGGGCTTGATTACAAAGGGTTTACGAATATCCCGATTATGTCTTATTCGGTAAAATACGCATCAGGATATTACGGACCTTTCAGAGATGCGGCGGAATCCGCGCCGAGTTTCGGAGACAGACGTTCGCACCAAATGGATATTGCAAACGGCGATGAAGCGATGCGTGAAGCCCTTACCGATATTGAAGAAGGCGCCGATATGATTATGGTAAAACCGGCGGGACCGTATCTTGATATTATTCGGAGAGTAAAAGAAAAATATAATATGCCGTTAGCTGCGTATCAGGTTAGCGGTGAATATTCAATGATAAAAGCTGCCGGACAACTTGGCTGGATTGACGAAGAGCGCGTAATGCTGGAATCTTTAATATCAATAAAGCGTGCCGGCGCCGATATGATTTTAACTTATTTTGCTAAGGATGTCGCTAAAATATTAAACGGCGTTAAATAGGTTTTAATTCTCAACTGTGAATATTGTAGATGAAATCCAAAAAGGAGAGAAGATGATTTTCAATAAAAGTATTGATTTTTTTGAAGAAGCAAACAAATATATCCCGGGAGGCGTAAATTCACCGGTGAGAGCTTTTAAGTCGGTTAATCGAACACCGCTATTTATTAAGAGAGGAAACGGTTCTAAAATTTGGGATGCCGATGGGAATGAATTTATCGACTATATCGGAAGTTGGGGACCGCATCTTTTCGGGCATAATCCGGAGTTTATTAAATCCGCTTTACTTGAATCTATTGAAAACGGAACGAGTTTCGGAGCGCCGACTGAAATTGAAATTAAAATGGCTAAAATAATTGCCGAGCTTGTAGAATCCGTTGAAAAAGTGAGAATGGTAAACAGCGGAACTGAAGCTACCATGAGTGCGATTCGTCTTGCGCGCGGCTTTACAGGAAAAACCAAATTCATAAAGTTTGAAGGATGTTATCACGGGCATGCGGATTATTTTTTAATTAAAGCCGGTTCGGGCGCTTTAACATTGGGCGTTCCTACAAGTCCCGGAGTTACGGAAGGGAACGCTAAAGATACTTTGGTGGCGCAGTACAACAACTTGGACTCGGTTCTTGAACTTACTGAAAAAGATGATGACATTGCCGCAATTATAGTTGAACCTGTTGCGGGAAATATGGGAGTTGTTCCTGCACGAAAGGAATTTTTACAAGGACTTAGAGACCTCTGCACAGAGAAAGGGATTGTACTGATTTTCGATGAAGTGATGTCGGGATTCAGAGTAGCTTCCGGCGGGGCGCAGCAAATTTATGGAATTAACGCCGACTTAACTACTTTCG
>CAYLYR010000143.1:3344-6357 GCA_964387835.1 uncultured Melioribacter sp. | reverse complement strand
AATTTAATTGCAAACTCAACTCTTGCATCGCTGTTTTTCTTTGTCGCAACATTTGTAGCGAATTGGCTCGGAGTTAAAATTTGTTCAATCAAATTTCCGAGTTGAAATTCTCCCCACGTTCCGCGTGTTTTTACATTTGTTAAAACTCGTTTCAAATCGCCTACGCCCGTTGCCAAATTCTGCATATCTCCCAAACCTTTGTGAACAGCTTCAAGTCGTTCGCTCACTTGTTTGAAAGATTCCCCGAGGCGCTTTTCAAGTGTGGCGTGAAGCTTTTCGTCAACGGTCTGACGCATCTCTTCCAATTTTTGTTCGTTGTTTGTTCTAATGTCGTTCAGGTTTTTCCCGATTTTTTCCTCAATTTTGTCCAAACGCTCTTCCGAGGACTTAATCGATTTTTCCAGCCGCAGTTCAAACTTCTCGAAATGCTCCGCTTCCTTTTTGGAAAATTCCTCAAATCTGTTGATTAACTGATCGCCGAGAATTTTCAATGAGCCTGTTAATTCTTGACGTTGGTCGCGCAGCGCTTCACTCATCTCTTTTCGGTTCGTCGAAAATTCCTCCCGCAGCAGAGAGTTATTCTCTTTGATTAAGGATTTTATCATTTCACCTATTTCATCTGTAGGAGAGGTGTTCTTATTATTTTTCAGCAGCTTAATCTGAAGTATTATTACAACCAAAATCAAAATACCGATGAGCGCAATCAAAATATCAATCATTCGAAATTTTCCTTTTTATCTTAATTTTATGAAAAAATAAATATAATACATCTGTCCGAAAATATATTCATGGAAAGTATAATAAAGCTAAATAATGTTTTGATATGCTACGCAAAATGTTGGGAAAGAAGGTGAAAAGGTAAAGAGGTTCAAAGGTGAAGAGGTTGGAATATAGAAAATGAGAGAATGAGAATAGTGATAGTAATTACTGGACGTGCATCGTCGCAGACTCAGTGAGAACTCTTCAAACTGAAATATAAATTCATTGATTGCGGGATATGGATTTTTCCGTACTTCAAAACATTATTATCTGTCCGCTTCGGACTGCTACAGTTTTTTATTTAAAGTCAATTAGTAATATATTATTACTTTTCTTATTTTCTAAGTCAAATTAAAATGAGTTTAGCTATAGGTCGGATGAATAATAATATAAATAAAAAACCGGTTCTTGCAATTGAAACATCAGCTGAAAATTGCGGGGCGTCACTGTTTTTTGACGGGAAAAAGTATTCCGATTTCAATGTGAACTTTAAGAATGTTCACTCGGAAAAACTGCTTGATTTAATAGATAAGGCGCTTTCCGTATTTAAATTGAACGCCGGTGATTTATCAGCAGTAGCCGTTTCGATGGGACCCGGTTCATTCACGGGATTAAGAATAGGCTTGGCTGCGGCAAAAGGATTTGCGCTCGGCGCCGGGCTGCCTATTATTCCTGTCCCGACATTTTATGCCGCTGCGGATTTTATTTCAAAATTCTTGCCGAATAATGTTGAATTTGTACTCCTCAGAAAAGTGAATGTAAAGGAACTTTACGGCGAAATATATCGTTCAACTGATTTGGGTTTTGATATTGTTAATGAAATGGAAATTCTAAATAAAGAAGATATTGCGGAT
Organism: uncultured Melioribacter sp.; assembly: GCA_964387835.1. Taxonomy (GTDB): domain Bacteria; phylum Bacteroidota; class Ignavibacteria; order Ignavibacteriales; family Melioribacteraceae; genus WGAL01. Next base: position 4,744 of record CAYLYR010000143.1, on the reverse strand, counting down.
TTTGTCGGGAAAAGATTAACTTATTCCGATTCGCAAACCGGCGCTGATTTTCAGCCTTTTCCTACGCTTTCCGCATCGATAATTGCAGCTTATGCAATTAGCATCATTGAAGAGAATTTAACTTTTGATTTCGATTATCTTGAACCTAACTATTTTAAAAAATTTATTCCAAGGGTAAACAAATGATGAAAAAAATATTAATAGTTATTTTGGCATTCGCGGCTTCTACGCTTGCTCAAGTACCGATGAATAAACCTTTAATTTGGTCTCCAAACAGAATTCATAATTTCGGGGATTTAAGAGAAGGGCAGATTGTGTCTCATAATTTTAAGATTTTCAATCGCGGCGGCGATACTCTTAAAATAACCAAACTTCGTTCTTCGTGCGGCTGCACGGTTGCAAATGCGGGAAGTAAAAATTTAGCGCCCGGAGATTCAACGTTAATAAGAGTTACATTCAATACCCACAATAAAAGAGGTGTGCAGAAGAAAACCGTTTTTGTCCTCAGCAACGATCCTTACACTCCGAGATTGAAGTTTACACTGAATGCGACCGTTTACGGAAAAAACGATAATATCGAAATGATTAAAAAGGGACCGAAGCTCAAGCTGCAAACGTATCAGATGCAATTAGGAAGTCTTGAAGAAGGGACTGTAAAAACAACTCACATTAAGTATAAGAACGTAGGCAAATATCCGTTGTCTCTTCAGCAGATGAAAACTTCTTGCAAATGTCTAAAAGTAATTCCCAATAAATTGAAATTACAGCCGAATGAAATAGGTGAAGCTGAAATTAAAGTTGACACAAAAGGTCTGCAAGGCTCTCTTGCTCGTACCGTTATGTTCTACAGCAACGATCCTTTGAACTCGGTTCAGATGTTAACTATTTTCTTTAGTATTAAAAAGGATAAAAAATAATGGGCTGGTTTTCCAAATCGAAACAACACATTGATCCCAAAAATAAAAAATTGGAATTGCCCGACGGCAAGTGGGCAAAGTGTAAGGCATGCGATGAAATTATTCATATCAAGACTCTTGAACTTAACGCTTGGGTTTGTCCCAAATGTGATAACCATTTTCGCATAGGAAGCAAAGAGTACATTAACATTCTGATTGACAAAAACTCGTTTAAGGAATATAACAAGAATATGAAATCGGGAGACCCGCTCGAGTTTTCCGACACTAAAAAATATAAAGATAGAATTGAATCGACTATTAAGAAAACCGGTCTGAACGATGCCGTTACAACGGGAATCGGAAAGATGAACGGAAAGAAAGTTGCGATTGCAATTATGGATTTCAAATTCATCGGCGGAAGTATGGGGTCGGTTGTCGGAGAGAAAATAGCAAGAATAATCGACGAAGCTTACAAGAGCAAACTTCCCGTTATCATTATTTCGC
>CAYLYR010000143.1:0-3334 GCA_964387835.1 uncultured Melioribacter sp. | reverse complement strand
AGCGGCGGAGCGCGTATGATGGAAGGCGCTTTTTCACTGATGCAAATGGCAAAAACAAGCGCGCGCCTTGCCAGATTGGCTGATGCCGGATTGCCTTATATCTCGGTGCTTACCGACCCGACAACAGGCGGAATTACGGCAAGCTATGCAATGCTTGGCGATGTTAATATTGCCGAACCCCAAGCGCTGATTGGCTTTGCGGGTCCGAGAGTAATTAAGCAGACAATAGGAAAAGATTTGCCCAAAGGTTTTCAACGTTCCGAGTTTTTACAGGATCACGGTTTTGTTGATTTAATTGCAGACCGGAGAGAAATGAAAGATAAAATCTCTCAGCTTTTAAGCTACATGACTTAACGGCTAATTAGAACTAAGATTTAGAAGTGAACTTTGAATGAGTTTTCTCGAACTTAATAATTTATCCTTTGCTTATGAAAAATCTTCATCCCTTTTATTGAATAACGTTTCAATTAATTTTGATAAAGGGGATTTCGATTTTTTGATCGGGTTGAACGGAGCCGGGAAAACAACGCTGCTTAAACTTTTAATTCGTCAGATCTTACCGGTCTCGGGGGAAATATTTTTCAACTCCAAAAACGCAGCCGAATATACTCACAAGGAATTAGCTCGGTTTATCGCATACGTTCCGCAAGATTATGGTTCGGTTTTTCCTTACACTCTTTTTGAATTTGTTGCCGGAGGAAGAACTCCCTTTATGAATTACTTCGGAATACCGAAGAGGAAAGATATTGAAGCAATCGATAAATATATCGGTATGCTCGGGTTGGAAAAATTAAGAGAAAAGCCGATAACAAAAATTTCCGGCGGGGAATTACGCCGTGCAATGCTTGCGCGTGCTTTGGTTCAGCAGCCTGAACTTCTAATCCTTGACGAGCCTAATGCTCACCTTGATATTGAGCATCAAATTAAAATGTTTGAGCTATTGGAAAAGTTAAATCTTGAAGAAGGTCTTACCATAATAACCGTTTCGCACGATTTGAATTTAACGTCGATGTTCAGTAAAAATATTGTTCTGCTGAATGAAGGAAAAGCAATTAAATCAAGTGCGAAAGAGTTTTTCACTGAGGAAAACATTAAAAAATTCTTCAATGTGGATGCTGCGGTTTCCGAAAGGGAAACTTTCACTAACGTTACTATTCTCAGAAACCAATGACTTATTTTATCATATTATTATCGGTTTTATATTTATTGTTCCAAAAATATCTTCACCTGAACGTTCCTCTTGAAAAGTTATTCAACGTTAGTTTTATTAATATTTTTTATGTTGTAATATTATTCTCAACGCTTATCTTAATTCTTTTCAACGTTTATCATAAGCTGAAAAGGAAACAAAAACTTCCCGCCTATCTTAAACTAATAAGCAAAATCAATCTACTCCTCATTGTTCTATCTGAACTGCTGAGGTATTTTCATCCGCAAAAATTACATGGAATTTATTTTAACGGTTATCCGATTGATAAAATTTTAATAGCGGCTTTCTACACAATTATTCTTTTCGCTCTTATTTTTCAACTTCTGATTATCCTTTTCACGTTTCTCGGCTCCGAGTATAAAATCCTAAGAGCAATAGTTTTGGAAGGCGTTATACTAACTGCATTGGCTGCAGGCTCGTTTATCACGGTTAACAGTTATTCGGAAAACTCATCAATATATTCCGGAGAAAAAACTTATGACTATACTGTAATTCTCGGCGCAGCGGTAATAAAAAAGAATCAGCCGAGCAGAATTCTAAAGAGGAGAATTGTAAAGGGAATCGAACTTTACAGAAGAGGGCTTGCGTTGAAAATAATTTGTACCGGAGGAAACGCACCCGGAGAGATACCGGAAGCCGAGGCGGAAAAAAATATGCTGATTGAACATGAAATTCCGGAGAGAGATATTATTCTTGAGAAAAAAACTTCCACAACTCTTGAGCAAATTAGCTTTCTTAAAAAGTTCATTTCACCCGAAAAAAGATTACTAATTGTCTCAGATGCGTTTCACTTGGCAAGGATAAACGAGATGTGCAAATTTGTCGGGCTACGCGCGGTTCCGGTTTCTACCGGACTGAAAATTTCCCCGAAAAATTTGTTTTATTACAAGATTCGTGAAAGCGTTGCTCTTCTGTTATTTTGGTTTTTCGGAATCTAAGCCGAATGTGAAATTGCTTTTAAGATTTTTGCGGATTACATTAAAGCAAAAATTTCTTCCGGCGATTCAAAGTCCTTGAGATAATAAATCGTATATCTCGAGCGGTGTGTATTTAACCAAGAAAGAACTATTTTCAAGTATTCCAAATCTCTTTCTTTAATATCTTCCTCTAAAAAAATATCACCTTCGTAATACATTCGTAAAGCGTCGTCAAAGATGTCCGCGCTAAGAGTTTTATCATTTTTCACAAAAACTTTTCCTCTTCTGAAAAGTATGAAGTCGTCATCGTTAGCCCCGCTGATTTTAATTAAACATTCCGCTTTATTAATCGGCTCGGCAAGCACCGATGTTTTCAGTATTTGATTTAATAATAGTTGAACGGCATCTCTTATCTCCGCCGCTTTTTCAAATTTTAATTCATCGGAATATCTTTTCATTTTGTTCAATAAAATTTTCAGAGCTTCCGAATTGCTGCCTGAAAGGAAGTCATAAACTTTGCTGAGTTCAATTTCATAATCTCTTTTAACATCATTAACGCAAGGCGCCAAGCATCTTTTAATATCGGCGAGATAACAGATTTTTTTCTTCTTAAATTCTTTTTCCGTGCATTCTCTTATCCTGAAAGATTTTGAGGCTATTTCAATCATCTTAGCGGCGGTTTCACGATTGGAATAAGGACCGAAGTAATCGTCGCTGTTGGGTATAAACTTTCCCGCGCTTGTAATTTTGGGAAAGGGGGAAGATTTTATTATTCTGATAAAATGAGTTTGGGGGAATCTTTTTTGCTGCGTGTTTCTTTCGGGAAGATATTCTTTTATCAATGATGTTTCCGTAAGGAGTGCGGTTAGCTCGGTGTTAGTCTCAATAAAATCAATGTGTTTAGCTTGTCGAACGATTTTTTTCGCCTTGCTTTCAGCGGTTGAGAGGAAGTAACCGCCCACTCTTTTTTTTAATGATTTACTTTTCCCCACATAAATTACATCGCCGTTTTTATCAATAAAGAGATAAACTCCCGGTTTATCGGGCAGACGAGCAAAATCCTCGAGTAAGGATTTTTTTATAACTTTTGTCCCGAGGTTTTTTACCGGAAGTTTTTGAAAGTGAGTCAGTTTTTCCTTTGTTGTTATGCCGTACTCTTCTTCGAGTTGTTCAATCATTCGAAGGAAAATTTTAGCCGTTACGGCAG
>CAYLYR010000142.1:0-6511 GCA_964387835.1 uncultured Melioribacter sp. | reverse complement strand
AAGCCAAAATTAATGTTCGATAAAATTTTAAATTATTTTTTATTAATAAAATTTGTGATATTTGGGTATGCAAAATCTGAATAAATTACGTGAGTTAGGCGATTACTTAATCGAGAAGAAGGAATATGAAAAGGCATTTTTTGTCTATTCCGATGTTTACGATAAATTTTGGCATGTTATTGCAAATATTAATTATGCAATGAATGAATTCTCGCGCAATTATTTAAGTTCTACTGTTCGGGCTTCCCTAGATTTTAAAAAAGATTTTTACCCGAGCGCGTTGAATTCCACATTCATTGTTGAATTTGAGATGGATATTGAGCAGGCTCTCAATGAATATATTTTTATGACTTTCGGTCGCCTCCAAAGTATTATCTATTCCGAAGAAATTCTCCATAAAATTGATTCGCGTACGATAATTACCGAGTTTCTTCTCCTTTACAGCTTAATATTAAAAGCAGGCGAGGAAAATTGGGTTAAGCTGCTTCTTCGTACATATAATCCGATGGTTTCCAAAGGTAAGCTGAAAACCCTTCTTCCTATTATTAAAGAACATGACGCAAAAAAAATAATTGCGAATTTTAGTCATGACATTTCAGATAAAGAATGGAATATTATCAATACACTTCTTTTGGATTACCTTGTGATTACCAAGCAGGAAAAGACAAAACTGTTCCGTGATGTAAAAAGTTCGGTTAAAAGTTATTCTTTCAAATATCATAAATTTTATTCGAGAGAAAGCCGGCACGAGTCTGAAGGAAAGACACATTACCGCAAAAGAGAAAAATATGAACGGTATGAAAAAGAAGAAGAATACTACTACTCGGGATCTTCCGATAAAGAGTCAAAAGACAATCCGGAGTTGATGAATGAAGAATACAAAGCTATTTACTACGGACAATTATTAGGCTTGAAGGGAAAAGTCAGCAAAAACGAAATACGGAAAAAATATCTTAAGATGATTTCACTCTACCATCCGGATAAAGTTGCAGGGCTTGGGAAAGAACTGCGCGAGCTTGCCGAAAGTAAAACCAAAGAGATTAACATTGCCTATCAGTGGCTGAAAAAAAGATACGATTTATAATACAATATAGGATTTATCATGAAGAAAAAAACAATCGCCATATTAATGGCTATCATTACAATTAGCGGATTTCTCTACTCGCAAACAAGCGAAGTTCCTTCCGTTTATCACAATTTATTTTTCGATTCAAATGCAAATCTTTATTTCCTTAACGAAAAGGGAGAAAAAGTTTACGAAAGCAAATATTCCGATACGTACGATTACAATACGATTTTCGGGAATCCGGTCGGGACAAAGAACGGAATTGCTTTTAATTTCGGAAAATTAAAAAAAGGCACGTTAATTTACGGTTTAGTGCCTGAAAACGACACCAAATATCCGATGCCGGTATTTTTATCTCGTCCCGTGAAAATTAAAAGAGGCATAGCGAAAGTAAACATTATCAAACGGCTCTCCGGTATTTTTGATATGGTCTCATGGGAAAAATCGGGGAAATTTACATTGGGCTATCGAATTCTCAACTCGAAAGGAGAAATTGTTCTCGACTCAAAAATCAATGTCAGCGGCAAAGGTCCGTTCAAAGTAGAGCCGACAATTTTAGAAGGTCCTTTTGTTGCGAATCTTACGGACAACTCATGTGTGATTTGGTTCAATACTAATAAAAAAATTTCATCATCGGTTGTAGTTAACGGCAAAACTTTTACCGACAAAGAAATTACAAAACATCATGAAATTGAAATTAAGAACTTAAAGCCGAGCACAAAATATAATTACACCGTCAAGTACGGAAATTGGGAAGAATCTTATTCCTTCCGTACAGCAAATAAAATCGGCAGCCGTAAGCCCTTTGTTTTCGCTTATGCCAGCGATTCGAGAACGGCGGTAGGCGGCGGCGAAAGAGACATCTTCGGTGTAAACGGTTATATAGTAAAAAAGATTTTTGCCTTGGCAAGAGCCAATGACGCTCGTTTCATTCAGTTTACCGGCGATTTAATGGACGGAAACACACCGAGCAAAAGCGATATGAAACTGCAGCTTTACAATTGGAAATTTTGTGTGGCGCCTTTCACACACTACTTCCCTTTCTACGCCGCAATGGGAAATCATGAAAATTATCGTTTTGTTCTTAAATCAAAAGAGGGAAAGAAATACGCTTTTGATAAATTCCCTTTCGAAAATAATTCCTCCGAATCTGTCTTTCAAGAAGCGTTTGTTAATCCGGTTGATCCGAATATTAAATCCGAAGACGGTTCAAAATACGACCCCGACCCGAACAAAACCGATTTCCCCTCGTATGACGAAAGCGTTTTCTACTATGTTTACGGCAATGTCGCAGTAGTTGTTCTCAATTCCGATTACTGGTATTCACCTTCCGTAAAAAACGGAATTCCCGGACCGGGCGGCGGATTACACGGCTACATTATGGATAATCAACTTAAATGGCTGAAAAAAACATTAACGAAATTAGATAACGATAATAGAATAGACCATATTTTTGTTACCCAGCACACGCCGGCGCTTCCAAACGGCGGACATGTAATTAATGCGATGTGGTATTACGGAAATAACTCGCGCCGACCTTACGTGGCAGGAAAACCGGTTGATGAAGGCATAATCGAAAGGCGCGACGATTACCTGAATATTGTTGTTAATCAAACTAAAAAAGTAAGAGCGATATTAACCGGCGACGAGCATAATTATCACAGAACGTTAATTGAGCCGGGGATAAATCTTTACCCGAAAAATTGGGATAAGACAAAGTTGAAAATTAAACGTAAGATTTATCAAATAAACAACGGAGCTGCCGGCGCTCCTTACTATGCACAGGAACAAGTTCCATGGACAAATCGCGTAAAAAAATTCACGACTCAAAACGCTTTGGTTCTATTTTATGTTAACGGGAAGAAAATTCATGTTGTGGTTAAAAATCCCGACACACTTGAAATCATTGAGGAATATGATTTGTTGAATTAAGTTATTTATTTTTACGGCTGTCCGAATTTTCACTCGGACAGCTTTTTTTTACTTATCTAACCATAGTTCAAAAGTAATCACAAATAAAACAAATGCCGAAAAGAAAATCGCCGAGGAAAAAGAAACGTAAAACAAAATTAAACTCTTCACAAAAAGAGCTGTTAATTCTTTTGGGAATTGCAGTGGTTTCTATCTTTATTTGGAACACACTTCTTATTTATCCGATAAAACTTCTCGTTGTAATTCTCCATGAAGTAAGTCATGCTATTGCGACTATATTTACCGGCGGCTCGGTAATTTCAATGAATGTTTCTACAAATCTTGGAGGAGGAGTTTCATCCGAAGGAGGAAATGAATTTATTATCGCTTCGGCAGGTTATCTCGGTAGTCTTCTATTCGGCATCCTTATTTTCTTTTCCGCCAAGAATAAAAGTTTAAATCTCCGGTCATCGACAATCATTGCCGTATTGCTCCTTCTTTTCGCTGCTAATTTTTTCACCGACGCAATCGTAATTATTTTTACAATATTTTATTCCGCTCTTTTTTACGCTGCGCCCCGCTACATACCTCAAAAAATTAATTATTGGCTCATGAGAATAATCGGCTTAGTTAGTTCGATGTACGTACTCTTTGATATAAAGGAAGACTTGCTGACATTCGCCTATCGGAAGAACGACGCACAGCAGCTTGCAATAATAACATCAGTGCCTGCTGTTTATTGGGGAATTATCTGGTTTGTTCTTACTTTAACTTCATTCTTTTTTATGATTAAGTTTTCATACTTCAAAAATTCGTAATCAATCCTTAGTCGTTGTACTCCACTAAAAATAAGGTGGAAGTGAGCTGCGTAAAAAAAGTCAAAATTAATCCGTTCCGATTCGTCAGCTATCTTTTTATTTTCCTCTTTTTCCATTCGTAATTGCCGAAAACTCCGAGTACAGCCGCAAGCACAATATAAGGTATCTGAAAAATTTCGGTCAGGAAAAAGTATCTCCTTAATCCTTTCTCAAAAAAGAAATTTTCTCCCTGCATAACAAGAAAGTATTCAATCAAAATCTTTGTGGAAAAAAGGAATAAAAAAATTTCACCGGCTTCCTTTACTCCCAATAGAAATAGCGCCGGCAAAGTTATTATCAGCAAATAGAAAAGAAAAACGAGAAACAAAAAAAGTGTGATTCCTTTGTTAAAATAAAATAGACTTTTGCTCGCCCACCTTCTGCGCTGCCGGATAAATTCCGACAAATCGGAATTTCCTTTTGAGCTTACAAGAGCGTTTTTATCCCAAGCATACTTAATTTTATAGTTTGTAGCTGCAGCAATTTTCTGCATAAGAATCTCATCATCGCCGGAGGTTAAGTGTAAATTATCTTCGTAACCGCCTACTTCAAAGAACACCGATTTCCTGAAGGCAAGATTTGCCGCATTTGCAATAATAGGTTTTTTAATTCCGATTAATCCCGCGCCGACAAGTACAAGACCGGCAAATTCCAAACTCTGCATTTTGCCGAACATCGTATTATCGGAATCAAATTTTACGGGACCGGAAACAAGCGCCGTGTTCTCATCAAAATATTTCACCAAGCTTTCCAGCCATGTCGCCGGCAATCTGCAATCGGCATCGGTCGAAATAATAATCTCTCCATGAGAGTTTTCGATTCCCTTGAGCATTGCGTTTTTCTTAAACGCTCTTTTTAAATTCGAATCGTTTTTCAAAATAAGATAGTTCTCAAGCGTAATATTTTTCTTAATCAGTTCAACCGAATTATCAGTCGAATTATCGTCAACTAAAATAACTTCAAATAAATCTTTTGGATAAGTCTGCTTGGATAAATCCCTGAGCAAGTCGGGAAGATTCTCAGCTTCATTACGGAAAGGAATAACAACGGTAAGTTTTAATTCATGTTTGTTTGCCGCTTTAATCTTAGCGCTTCTAAGATTAATAATTCCCGCATAAACCAATATCAGAAATAAAAAATAAATCACGGATACAAAAATAACCGGAAGCAGAAAAAAGGGATTCATCTTATTTTTTAAGTGAAAGGAAAAGTGAATAAAGGGAAGGAATTAATAAATTAATCAGAAAAAGAAAAATAGCGGCGCTAAAAGCAGTCGGTTCTCCTATTCCGAATCGACCGAAAAAAAAGACAGCCGCCGCTTCGCGAATGCCGAGATCGGCAACGGTAACGGGAGGGAAAAAAGACTTGGAGAAAAACACAAGAAGTGAAGCGAGATAAATTTCCGGAAGATACCCGCCGCCGCCAAAAGCATAAATTAACAAGGCAAACTGAGTAAATACAACTATTAATTGAGCTGCGGAAAGAAAAGTAATAGTAGAAAAAGAGCTTGTTGGAACCGAATCTAAAAAATTCAACTTTTCGGAAAATCTTGACTTAAACCGAGAAGGAATAATTGCCATTGCCAAATCCTTTTTTTTAAGACCGGAAGAAAACAACATAAAATAAAAAAGGACGCTTAGCAGAAGCAAAAAAATCAAAAGCGGAATAGTAATTACTCTATCAACATGATAAACTTTGCCGATAAAATAAAGTGAGGAAATTCCTCCGAAAAATGAGACAAGGAAAAGGGTTGTTCCTTTATCTAAAAATGTTGAGAATAAAATATTAGCTGTTTTCTTACTATCGAACGGCAAAGCGCGTCCGACATATTCCCCGCTGCGCCAAGGCGTAATCATTCCGGCGGCAAGACCTAACATTAATGAACGCCAAATTTTTTTATTATCGTTTTCATCAATAACGTTACGCAAAATTATTTTCCATTTGAGAAATTGAATGAAGATGTTAGGCGCAAGCAATAGAAATGCAAAGAATAAATAGTAAAGATTTGCATTTTGTAATCTTAAAAGAATATCACGAACGTCAAATTTAAATAATAGGAATGCCACAATCCCCAATGAAATCAGCAGCTTGGTAAAACCAAATAATTTTGATTTAACATTCTCCGATATATTTATTCTTTCCGAAATCATATCAATAAAAATCTACGAAAAACCCTACTCCGATTTGCTCCGTTTTTTGCATAAAATATTGACTAAGATAATGATGTCCTGAGAAATAATCCAAATAAAAAATAATCCCCTTTCCATGCCACTTCCCGAATTTAACTCCGAGCATTGAGTTTGAGTTAAACGTGTAATCGGGATTTGCATCGAGGAAGAGATGAGAAGCAATGAAAAGATTAACCGGTGAAGAATGGACTTTACCGAACAAACGGGGAAAATGAAGTTCAAAGCCGGAATAGCCGAGCCACTTTTTCATTGCCGAAGGACGGACAAGCGTAGCGTACGATATGGCGGAATATAATCTTAAGCCGTAATTTGCCCGATTAAAAATGTAAGCGCCGGTTAATATTCCCGAATCTCTCGTGTAGGGAATCGGCTGAATGCCGTCAATCCAATCGTGAATTAGCCTGTTAAAATGTCCGTCAACAAAGTGCGCGCTGTTGTGAACTAATCTTAATCGAAACTGAACCGCATCCTTTCCGAGCTTTTTCGTA
>CAYLYR010000141.1:0-6528 GCA_964387835.1 uncultured Melioribacter sp. | reverse complement strand
CCATTAAAAAAAATCATAAATAATATTTGCGTTTTGCTTTGTGATGATATATTTTTATGGCTAAACAATAAAAACTTTGTGAAGCCGTGCTAAAATTTATTAAGTTATTTCTATTTTTACTTGTTTTTCAATTTCAAGTAATTGCTCAAGTTCCCGGAAAAATCTCGGGAAAAGTTTTTGACGAATCAGGCACTCCATTGCCCGGAGTTAATGTGATTGTTCAGGGTGAAGGTCTTGGCGCCAGCACAGGATTGGATGGAAGTTTCATCATTCTGAATATCTCTCCGGGGAAATATTCCATTGTAGCTTCTTATATCGGTTATCAAAAGGTTAAAGAAACCGATGTGCTGGTCAAACCGGGATTAACTACAACATTAACATTTAGATTAAGAGAAGCTTCCGTTAGTCTTGGACAAGAAGTTGTTGTTACGCCGAAGGAAAAATTAATTCAAAAGGACGCAACAACAAAAGTTACAACCTTGTCTTCCGACGAGTTGGAAAAACTTCCGGTAGAAAATTTGCAGGAAGTTCTCTCCACTCAGTCCAATATCAGCGTGTTATCGAATACGCCGAATGCCAAAGCAGGCTACAATGCACGCGGTATTGACGACATTCGTCTGCGGGGAGGAAGAAGCAATGAAGTGGCGTTAATGATTGACGGAGTAAAAGTTTCCAATCCCGTTTTCGGGGGATTCGGAACGCAGATAAGTAAGAACGCAATTAAGCAGGTTGCAATCGAGTCGGGTGGTTACAGCGCAAAGTACGGTAATGCACTTTCCGGCGTAATTAATCTGACAACAAAAGACGGCTCTGAAAAAACAAGCGGCAGTATCCGATATTGGTCATCCTATCCTTTTGATGTTGATTTTATTACAAACGGAAGAAGCAAGGCTTTACGTTTACAAAATTTTCAGGGAAGTTTGAGCGGACGAGTTCCTTTTATTAGAGATGTTTCATATTTTATCTCGAGCGAGGTCAGCACAAGCAGCGGAACAACTTTACTCTTCGATAACATCGTTTGGGATGATTATCGTACTATACAACTCGATGCAGGCGGGGAATCTTTGGAATTGCCTTCCTCGCGCGACATTATTAACGGTTATCTGCGATACGGAAGTTTGGACTCCGTACAAGCAGGACTTAGCCGAAACTGGAAAAAGGTAATTGGTCCTGACGGAAGAAAAATTAATCCTATCGATATGTACGAAGGCTGGGTTGGATTGGGCTGGAATAATTTTTATAATTTTTTCGGAAAAATTAATTTTAATCCGATAAAAAATTTACGGGTTGTTTTTTCCGCTTTGATGGATAAACGTTACCGCCAGTTTAATAATTTTAACGCTTACTACGATTACAACATGAAAGGGCAGAACGTTCAGATTTTATCGAGTGATAAACAAACTCTTACTTTTAATCATACTCTTAGCAATTCCACTTTTTATTCATTAAGGCTTTCGAGATTTTTTGAAAGAAGAAGAATTAGAATTTTGAAAGATTATGACAGACGTTATGCGAGCCGATTTAATATTTTCAGTCCACCGGAAGATAATATTAAAACTCCTGCTGAATATATTCCTTATGCCAGTTCACAATCGGTTTACGATCCGTTCGAATCTTCGTTCTATTTGCTTGCCGATAATCGTTGGTACTCCGGTGATTTCAGCACAAATTACGAAACTCGATTTGATTTTACGAGTCAGGTAACTCCGCAGTATATGATTGAAACAGGTTTTCAAACTAACTTAATTGATTTGGATTATCATTCGTACCAAAATGTTTCCGGAGTAGATCCATATCCGACGATATATCATTACAAACCTCTTGAAGGAGCTTTATATTTACAGGTTAAAGCGGAATTTGAAAGCATTATTTTTAATATCGGCGGGCGAATGGATTATTTGAACACCGGCGGATATACTTGGGCTGACCCTTTTGATCCGCTTCCGGCGCAGGATAATTCGAGCGACTCGATTAAATTCAATCCGTTGATTAAAGTTGAACCGAAATTAAGTTTTAGCCCTCGTATCGGAATTGCTTATCCGCTAACCGAATCTTCCGTAATCTCATTCAACTTCGGGCATTTTTATCAAACGCCTAATTATCGAGATATGTATCGTGCAACGGGAAGCAATAGGGACATAAGCGTTGTAAAGGGAAATCTGGTCGGAAATCCGAACTTGTCGCCGGAGAAATCGGTACAATATGAAATCGCTTTACAACAGGAATTTTTAGACGATTATGTTATTAAAATAAATCTGTGGAATAAGGAGACGATAAATCAAGTCGGTTCGGTTGTTGTGCCTGCATATTCCGATCCCGGAAGGAATAATCCTTTTACTTACTCGATTTTTGTAAATAACAATCTCGGGTCGGCACGAGGTTTGGAAATTAATCTTAAAAAAAGATTATCGAACAACTACAGTTTTTACATCAATTACTCATATTCAAAAGCTAAAGTCCTTCAGCCCACTTCGTGGGACGGTTATTGGTCGGGTGATACGGAGAATAATATTCCTAAAAAGGAGACAACGGCGCCTTGGGACCAAACTCACGTAATTCGGGCAAGTTTTCAATATTCACTTCCAAAAGAAGGAGGACTTGAAATTTTAGGATTTAAGCCGTTCGAGAACTCGGACTTTTCCATAAACTACTACGGTGAAAGCGGAATGCCATATACGCCTACAATTAAAGGGGGCGTTATCGTCGAACCTTACTCGGCTAACTGGCCTTTCTCACACAGATTTGATGCGAGAATTTCAAAAATGTGGAAGATGAACGGGCTGAAATTTATTGCTTTGCTGCAGGTGAAAAATATTTTCGATACTAAAAATGTAATTTCCGGATATACTCTAACCGGTTCCCCGACTAACCCGGGAACATCCTCATTTTACACAAGGTCATCAACATATTGGGATTCTCGAAACAATAATAATTTCGGATTACCGAGAACAATTTATTTCGGACTTGAAGTTCAATTTGGCGGAGCAAATTATTAATGAAAAAAATATTTAGAATAATGAAAAAAGCGTTTTTATTAATTCTTCTTTTTACTTTCGGCGTTATTTTAGCGCAAGATAAAAAAGAGCAGAACGACAATAACAAAATTGCAATGGAAAAACCGAAGTCTGTTTTCGATAGAGCCGTCGGTTTCATGGATGCCGGAAAGATGAAAGTTCACGGTGTTTACAATTACGGATTATTAAGCGGATACGACCCGCCGGGCTACCAAAGCTGGTATCCGGGCGCATTCCACGGTGATTGGGGCGAAGTCAGATGGATTGCTCCCGTTTTGGTAATGCCTCCCGGTCCTTGGGGAGCGCAGAATACCGGAGGAGCGCCTCTTCCGGAAGACAGAAGCAAGGAATACAACGCAATAGAATCTTTTTCGGCGATTCATTGTATTCAAGGCGACGGAGCTAATTTTACCGATTGGGAAGCGCTTGATAACTCAAGTAAATATCTGCACGGAGGATTGCTGCAGGATAATATGGCAATGGTTGCAACCAGCACTTTCCCTACCAGTTGGCCCGAAGGGTATTTCGACGATTCGGGTAATTGGGTCTCGACTCCGGGAGAATATCATTGGCCCGGACATTGGGCTGTTGATCCCGACGAAAGCTCGCCGACGTACGGACAGGAAATCCCCGGTAACTTTACGTCAAACAAAGATATTTACTTTATTGCATCGGACAAATATAACGGAATACGTTCGGGAGCGACGACGGCAAAATACGGCTATCCTGTGGGAATCGATATGGAAGTTTCCGGCTACAGTTATTCTACTCCATTGTATGAAAATGTAACTTTCTTCAATATTAATTTTATTTATCACACGGAAGAGGAACTGAACGACCCTAAATCCAAATTTTACGACCCTAATCGTCATCACTACACGGGAACGATTGATAGCGTTTATTTTGCTTTTTTCGTAGATCCGGACTTGCCGGGAAGATATTTAGTGCCCGGCTCCAACAACCGTCAGGCAACTCCATGGGCGGAAGATGATTACGGTTTGATATATGATTACGACGGAGACGGAACAGTTGACGTTTTTATTGCTCATGATAAACAAGATTATTTTACGGATGAAATTTATCCCCAGAATGCCGGTCCGGTTTCTGCTTACGGAATTAATTTTTTCAAAACTCCTAAAAGAAATCCAAGCGACCCGAACAGCCCGCAAATCGGGATAACGGATTTCCATTGGTTTGATCAGGATGAAGCGATGCGTCCCGCTCCGGTAAATGCACAGTTGGAAAAGACATTTTACGCCATATCGGCGGGAAAGCCGGAACTTGTCCCCGAAACAGACAGAGGAAAATGGTTTCACGGTACGGATCCTCACATGGACGATATTGATATGCTGAAAGATTACCAGGAAAGTTATCCCGTAGGAAGTCGTCCCGACGTTCAATTCTGGTTTAGCTCGGGACCGTTTTCCATAAGTCCCGGTGATACAATCCCAATTCATATCGGTATTGTCGGAGGTGTTCCGAATCCGGGAACGCTTGACGCCGAAGGGTTTCCTACTAATCCGCCTGATGTTAGATTCAAAAGCGTTTTTGATGCGCTTGTTCAAGCGGATAGTTTGTACAAAAATAATTTTATCGGTTTTCGTCCACCGGAAGCGCCGAAGCTTTCCGCTGTCGGAACTAAAGTTTTGGATAACAACGATCTGCCTGTTGTTTACGGTGAAGATGGGAAAGTTACTCTCTATTGGGATTCCAAATCTGAAGATTCTTATGAAATCGTAACAAAACAGAAAGACTTTGAAGGATACAGAATTTACAGAACGCAGGCAAATCTCGACGGGCAGGGAGAGCCGGAATGGGGAACTCCTATTTATGATTACACCGGAGAGAAAATTGTCGGATACAAACCTCTTGCAATTTACGATAAGATAGACGAATGGTCGGGGCAAGATCCGCTTAATCCCTTCTTTAATCTTGGCGATAACTCCGGGCTGAAATATACTTTTGTAGATCATGATGTGCTGAACGGTGTAAGATACCGTTACACGATTACGGCTTATGATTATCCCGTGGTTTCGGCAGGACAGCCTTCGCTGGAATCTTATAAAGGAAATGACCCAAGACTGATACAGACAATCGACGTTATTCCGGGCGTAACGCCTCAAGGGTTTAAGCCGGGAGAAGCGGACCCGAATGTTATTCATACGGAAGGCGCTGCAACGGGAACGATTTCCGTTCAAACAATTGACCCTATTGCAGTTACGGGAGATTCCTACAGAGTAGAATTTAAAGGCGCTGCGGATTCCCTTTCGTTTGATATTTACGATGAAACAAAAGGGGAATATGTTATTACCGATTTCAGCAAAATCTGGGAAGAAAGCGAAACGGCAATTGCACAGCCGCGCCCTATTTTTGACGGCATCGGATTAAAAGTAATTAATCAGAATGTTTTGGAAGAGTTAAGCCAAGGTTGGAGTAATGTAGTCGGCGATACTTCCGGATATGATTTTTCGGCTTTAACGGAATTAAACGATACAAGCGGAATTGAGTGTGATTATGCGGTAGTCTTCGGCGATTCAAGTTTGAAATTCTACAACTTGCCGACAAGCGCAAAAGTACCTTTCCAAGTTTTTAATATTACTACCGATCCTCAGATGTCCGCTCCCGTAAATTTATATATGAGAAACCCCGGTACGCCTTGGGCGAGCGGAGATTTCGTTTATCTGCTTGAACCTGACGTTCAGCATAGAACTTGGCAGTTTACGATTAATTGGGCGGATTCCTCTACGGCGCCGTCGGCGGGCGATATTTATATCTATCGTACAAAAAAACCTTTCCGAAACAATGATAAGTACATTGTTAATACGAGTGAATTAATGACATCTAAAAACGGTTATGATTTCTCAAAAATTAAGGTTGTGCCTAATCCTTACATCGGATACAACATCGCCGAACAAGGTGTTTCCCAAAGCGACAGATATACACGCGAACTTCGGTTTACCCATCTTCCGCCGGAATGTACAATTAAGATTTACACATTACGCGGCGACTTGGTGAAAACGCTTTATCATAACAGCAGCAGCATTGGTGAAGAGAGATGGAATTTACAGAACGAATCTCAGTTGGAAGTTGCTTACGGAGTTTATATTTATACTGTCGAGTCACCGGACGGAACTCACAAAGTAGATAAATTTGCTATTATCAAATAGGTTTGATTGATGAAGAATTTCAGATTTTTAGTTTTAATATTAGTTGTTGTTTCTTTTGCCGGTAATAATAACTTTGCGCAGGAAGATCTCAGTTCTAAAATAGGAACAACTTCGGGAAATATTTTATTAATGGAAATTGGTCCGCGCGCTATTGGAATGGGCGGCGCTTATGTGGGAGTAGCTGACGATGCTTCTACGCTATTTTGGAATCCGGCAGGAACATCGCTGATTAAGAAGCCGACTCTGCAATATCAGTTCGGGAAAAGATATGCCGATGTTCAGCATCATTTTGCAGGTTTAACATTTCCTCTTACTGACGACGACTGCATCGGAATTATGGTGCAATA
>CAYLYR010000140.1:0-6540 GCA_964387835.1 uncultured Melioribacter sp. | reverse complement strand
TTATTTCATCTCGTGTTAATGCTGTTATCGCTTTGGCAAAGGCGATAGATAAGCTGAAAAATCCCCCCGAAATATGGGTGCAGGCAAGCGCTATCGGTTACTACGGAAATACCGGCAATGCCGCTGCGGATGAATATTTTCCGCGTGGAGATACATTTCTTTCCGAAGTTGTGGAATATTGGGAGAGGAGTTTTATAGACAGAAGTTTACCGAATATCAGAAAAGTGATAATCAGAATCGGGCAAGTTCTCGGAAACGGCGGCATGCTGCCGCAGCTTACAAAACTCACGAAATTGTTTCTCGGCGGAGCAGTCGGTAACGGAAGACATTGGGTAAGCTGGATTCACATAGATGACTTAACGGAAATATTTGTTGATGCAATCGAAAGGAAGTGGATGGGAATATACAACGGAGTAGCGCCTTCGCCTGTAACAAATAAGGAGTTTATGAATACTCTGCGCAAAACACTTTCCCGCCCTTGGTCGCCCCCCGTTCCTAAAATTGCGGCTAAACTCGGCGGCTATTTGCTCGGCACGGATCCGGAACTGATTTTTTCAAACACAAAATGTTATCCTAAGCGGTTAACTGAAGATAATTTTATCTTTAGGTTTACTTCGTTAAAACCGGCTCTCGAAGATTTGTTAAAATCGGGAAGAATCGGTGAATAAGAATAATTATGATGCCTGGCTGCAATGGAATGTTACAAACCGTTGTAATTTGGAATGCGAATATTGTTTTTCTACTCCGCCCAAGCCGAAAAACGATATTCCTCCGATTCGCATAAATGAACTTATTAGAACATTGGAAGCAAGCGGTCTGATATTCCGCATCGGTTTTACAGGCGGCGAACCTTTTCTTGTTCCGAATTTTGTTAAAGCTGCTCTTGCTATTACGGATAAGCATTTTATCTCGATAAATACGAACTTAACTTTACCTTCGGTTAAAGTATTCGCCGATAAAATCAATCCGGAAAAAGTACTGTTTATTCATGCGTCGTTTCATTATTCTGAGTTAACTGCCAAGAATTTATTGCAGACTTATCTCGATAATTATCGCATCCTTCGAAATTCGGGATTTGAAATTTATGCCGAGGAGGTTGCTTATCCGCCTCATCTTGAAAGATTGAAAAAGGATTCGGAACTTTTAAGTAGCTTGGGAATCGAGCTTCGGTTCGGAGCTTACTACGGATTTTACAAAGGGAGGCGTTATCCCGAATCTTATTCCGCAGCCGAAATCGAGGAGTTTAGTTTACCGAAATCCGAGATTGATAAATTTAAGCAGAAAGGCGTTTTGTGTAATGCAGGCTTTAACGTAGGAACGGTTTATTCCAAAGGGCAAATAAAACCCTGCTTTCAGTATCATGAAAATATCGGCAATGTTTACAAAGAAATTTCATTCAAGCCTGAATTAATTCGTTGTAATGCGGAATATTGCGGCTGTCCTTTAAATTTATATGATTTATATCTTTACGAAAAAGCATTATCCGAGTTCCCCGATTTAGACATGAAGTTGATAAATTCCTAAAAATTTTTATTTTATGAAACAAATTTACCATGCTGTTGTTTGAATATAACAGGAGGAGATATGGGAGATTTTTCAAAGATAAAAGTTTTTACTCGCAGTAATTTTAGCCGGTTACAACAAATTTCAAAATTACCTCAAGAACAAATTGCAGCAATGAAAGCGGTTGCAGAGGTTTTTCCATTTAAAGTTAATAATTACGTTATCGAAGAACTTATTGATTGGGATAATATACCGGAAGACCCGATTTTTCAATTGACATTTCCTCAAAAAGAAATGTTGAATGAAAAAGATTTTAATTCCGTGTACTCTGCCTTAAAATCCGGAAAACCAAGAGAGGAATTAACTAAAATAGCAAATAGGATTAGAATGCAGCTTAATCCTCATCCGGCGGGACAACTAAGCGCGAATATTCCTCGATTGACATCCGGAGAACCGGTGCCGGGAATTCAGCATAAATATCGTGAAACGGTTTTGGTTTTTCCAACATCGGGGCAAACTTGCCATGCCTACTGCACTTTTTGTTTTCGATGGGCGCAGTTTATCGGTGTAAATAATCTTAAATTTGCCACAGACGAATCGAAGAGATTTTTAGAATATCTTCGGTGTCATAAGGAGGTAACGGATGTGCTTATTACGGGCGGCGATCCTATGATAATGAGCGCGAAGAAATTAGCGAATTATATTACGCCTTTACTTGCCCCTGAGTTTGAGCATATTAGAAATATACGAATCGGGACGAAGACATTAACTTATTGGCCCTTCAGATATTTAACCGATTCCGATTCCGATGATATAATCAAACTTTTTGAACAAGTTGTTCGAGCGGGAAAGCATCTTTCCGTTATGGCGCATGTAAATCATTTTAGAGAAATTTCCACAGAATCGGCGGCAAGAGCAGTTCGCAGAATTAGAAGCGCCGGCGCCGAGATAAGAACGCAATCTCCGGTGATAAAGCATATTAATGACAATCCAACCGTTTGGGAAACAATGTGGAAACAGGAAGTTGCAATGGGAATGATTCCATATTATTTCTTTGTTGAAAGAGATACCGGAGCGAAGGAATACTTCTCAATTCCATTGGTAAGGGCATTACAAATATTCCGCGAGGCTTACACAAAAACTTCCGGTTTAATTCGAACCGTTAGAGGTCCCTCGATGTCGGCATTGCCGGGAAAGATTGAAATAAGCGGAGTTGCAAAAGTTTTCGGAGAAAAAGTATTTGTCCTTAATTTTATTCAGGCAAGAAATCCCGAATGGGCTAAAAAACCGTTTTTTGCGCACTATAATCCCGATGCAATTTGGCTTGATGATTTGAAACCGGCTTTCGGAGAAACAAAATTCTTTTATGAAGACGAATTGCGTGAGTTATTACAGAATTATCAGCCGGATAATTCTGAAAAAGAGACATTGGAAAATATTTTGGCGGGATAAAAGGAGGCGGCTTAACCGCCCCCTTTTGTTTTTTAATCAACTTTGAATTTTTTTAATATATCTTTAACCGCATTTTTATTAACGGTAAATCCCATAATTTTTAATTTAACATAATCTTCGCTGTAAAAATAGTATCCTTTGTGTTTTCCGTTTCGGGAACCTGAACCGGAATCTTTGATTAAGTACCAATCTTTTCCGTCTTTACCTGTGTAATAGCCGACAAGATGAATTCCGTGGTCGTCGGTTGTCGAGCCGTTACTGAACCTGAACTGACGCGCATCTTCATCGATGTATTGCGAAGGAATATCAAATGTAGGAACAACCGCAACTTCGGCGTGACTATCATATCCGGCTTCCGAAACGTCTCCGCCGATTGCCATTGAATAACCTTTACGAATAGAATTTTTAATAATCTGCATGTAAACATCCAAAGGAACATTATAATATTCATCGCTGTGCCACCAGTTATCCGGAACAGGATATTCAACTTGTTTCCAATAAGGTTTTTCCATTAATGATAAAATTTCAACGTAATCATCCATGTTCAATTGAAGATAATTTTTAAGAAAAGATTTGGGCGTATATTTTTCCCCTTTGAAAGTAAATTCCGTAGGAGGCGTTCCGATATAATGATTCATTATCGATTTGATTGTTTCAATTCCTTCTTCTTCGTTCCAAGCGTTGGATGTTTTTAATCCGTCAAGATAAGATTTCATCTCGGCAAACATCTTGCTGTGGTCATGGAACTTCTCTCCGGGCAGCAAACCGGAGTAAACGCTCATCGGAACGATGCCGTATTTTTTCCAAATTCTTGCAACGGCGTTTCCTTCCGAACCCTGTGCAAAATATGATTCCCCGCGAGTTTCAATAAATCTGCGCGCTTTCTCTACAAACTCCCAGTAAGCCGTCCAAATCGGTGAAAGCCTTACTTCTTTATTGTGCAGTCTTTTAACTTCCGATTCATAAAATGAAGTTGTGGAATAAGACCAGCACGTTCCGGTGTTTCCCTGTGAGATGGGAGATAAGTGCCAAACTTGTTTATATTTTGTGATGTCCGTAGGAAATTTTTTCCCGGTCATATCCATCTTAAAAGTCTTTTTCTTAACTGCAGGTTTTTTATTGAAATCCTCAATTCCTTTTTTTATTACCTGCCAAAATTCATTTTTATAAACAATCATTTTTCCTTTGTCTCTGCTCTGTGCCGTAATGTTTGCAGTATATCCGTAAACAAAAGAAAGAATTAAAATAAAAATAATTTTTTTCATTGATTGCTCCGTTTTTATTTATTAATTAATAATTTTCGGAATTATTCTTTGAGCTTCCTTCTCTCAAAATTATTATATTTATATATAATAAAGTTAAGAAAATATGAATAAAGCAAAAAAAATATTTCATGATGTCCTTTGGGACAACAAAGTTCTGAAGATTTTTGCGGGTTCCAAAAGTTCCGTTTTGGATGTGTTAAAAAGTAATCCGATGTTTGAAGATTTTACCAATAACGAACTAAAGTCTATTGCAAAAATCGCCTACGAAAGAGAATATAATCCCGGGGAATATGTTTTTTTAATGGGACAACCGGGCGCCGCAATGTTCATTATTTTTAAAGGCGAAATAAGTATTCGGCGGGAAGGAGAAAACGGCTCCGAGATAGAATTAACCAAATTAACCGACAGTGAAACTTTCGGCGAACTCGCTTTGTTGGATGATTCTCCTCGTTCGGCAACAGCTTATGTGCAAAAGCCCACAAAGTTACTCGCTATTTTCCGGGAAGATTTGGTAAATTTTCTCGAGGTAAAACCTGAGCTTGGCGGAAAAATAGTAAAAAAACTTGCTGTTATCACCGGCTATCGTTTGAGAATGACGAATGATTTGTTGATTCAAAAACAATCGGAATTAGACAATTGCCGTAAAGAATTATCGGACATGAAAAATGATTGATACTTCCCGACAGTTACGTTCAAGAATTTTTTACACGCTTTTTTTTATTTTCGGCTCACTGATTACAATATACCTGCTCGCCGTTCTAAGTCCGCTCATTCTCCCGACGTTGATTGGAATTTTGCTTGCCTACGTAACTAAACCGATGCTTACTTTTCTCAGGAAAAAGGGAATCAACAAATCGATTTCCGTAACGGTTATTTTGCTGCTCTTTGCGCTTGCCGTTTTTGGAATCGGGAAGAAAATATATTCCCTTGTTCCTTCAACTCAGCAGCAGCTTGTTATCAGAGTGCAGATGCAGAACAAAATCGACAATATTTATCTTGATTTGCTCGGGAAAAAGAACTTTAATTCAAAAGGAAATTTTGTTGATGAGATTTTCGGCAAACAGATGGAGCCTCTTATTGCCAGCTTCAACGATTTTTTCTCTATGAATAAGGAAGAAGAGAAGAAGTTTTTGGAGTATGTAAATTCAAATGTATTTACACAAAAGGAACGGAGCAAAATTCTTAGTCAGTATTATGAAATAAAGAGCTATGTATTCCCTACTGTAATATTTCCGGAAGAGAAAAAGCCGTCGGTTAATTCGCCTCTTCCCAAACTTCCCTCTTTGATTCCGGCGTCGAAAATCACTCAGTTTTTCAGCGAGCTTTCCAAGTGGATTATTATGCCGTTTGTTTTCCTTTTTGTTTTACTTGACGATGGAGAGATAAAGAAATTTTTTGTAGGTATTATGCCGAACAGATATTTTGAAATGTCGTTAATGGTTTTTGAAAGTGTGGATAAAGCAATAGGAAAATATTTAAGAGGAACAATTCTTCAGTCCTCGTTAGTCGGATTAACAATTCTTATCGGACTTCTTCTCATAGGCTTCAAACCTTCCGCAGCATTTACAATTGGAATAGTAGCGGGAATTTCCAATGCAATTCCTTTTTTAGGTCCGATTATCGGCTTCGGAGCGGGAATTCTTTACGCAATGATTGTAGGAGAAATTAATCCCGTGCTTCCTTTTATAGGGAAAGACGCGGCGGTATTGGGAGTTGTGATTGTTGTTCTGATTGCACAATTTTTGGATAACACCGTTTTCCAGCCCTATGTTTTGGGAAAAGCCGTTAATCTGCATCCGCTTGTAGTTGTTTTGGGAGTAACGGGCGGCTCGATAGCATTCGGTTTTTGGGGAATGTTTCTTGCAATTCCCACAATTGTAGTTTTCAGAGTAATTATTTCAACGATTTATAAACAGTTAAAAGCATATCAGATTATTTATTAAATTTTTTAAATTAAATACCGATAATTGGGCGTTATGACAGACGAAGAAAAAATCAAATGGTTTGACCGTGCTTTGCGGTTTGTGTTAGACGGAAATATTCACCTTGTTATGAAATCAAGAATTGACGGCAAGGGTAATTGGGCGATTGTAGATACAAAAAAACATCAGGTAATGAATTCGAATATGGAATGGGAAAACGAACCCCCCGTTCAGCAAAGGGACGAGGCGTTTTTAATTAGAACCAGATTTGATTTTGATATGGCGGTGAGTCTTTATCAGCAGTATAAAATGTTTGCCGAAGAATAATCTAAACGGCTGTTAAAGCGTAAAGGATTCCCGTAATAACTCCGAATGCAATGACGAAAAAAACAATATTC
>CAYLYR010000139.1:0-6577 GCA_964387835.1 uncultured Melioribacter sp. | reverse complement strand
TAAAGCATTTTGTCTCAAGTGAAAATAAAATTATCTATGTTGTGGATGATAACGACCGCGTAACGGGAATTATTTCCGACGCCGAAATGCGACCGATAATCACGGAATATGATTCGTTAAAAGATTTTTTTGTCGCCGCCGATTTTGCGAATAAAATGTTTACAACGCTTCATAGAAATGATAATCTGGAATATGTTTTCAAACTTTTCGGAAAATTTAATTACGAGGAATTTCCTGTTGTGGAATATGGAACGGAAAAATTAATCGGGACTTTATTCAAACACGACGTAATAAATGCTTACAATAAGGAAAGTTTTAAAGATAACGTAGCCGAAGGAATTTTATCCGAACTTAAAACAATAGAAACAACAAAATGGTCGCATGTTGCCGACGGCTACTCGATTATGGAAGAAAAGGTTCCGCAGACTTTTGTCGGGAAAACGCTTGCAAACTTAAGACTTCGAAATAAATACAATGTCGAAGTTCTGATGATTAAACGCCCCAACTCTATATTTAATAGCGAGGAGGGAGAGAAAATTATTTTTCCCGACGCCAATTACCAGCTTCAAAAAGATGATGTTTTTGTTCTTTTCGGCTCGGATGAAAATCTTGCGAAAATCACTGAATGGAAGTAACCCGCGCGGCTACTTAATTTCGCTTTCTTTCATCCCGAGTTTTTTCTCCAACTTCTTCAGTTCATTTATCTTTTTATTTAGAAGCTCAAGTTTCCTTTCTATGTCGCTTTTATATTCATTGTAATCCCAGTAACCCCGCTGTTCAAAATACTCCTTGAAAAGCCAGTTGTGCTTAAGCGCTTCCATATCTTCGGAAAACCTAACCGAGCCTAATTTTATTTCCGCCACTGTTTCGGATAATTGCCTTACCATCGCGCGTAAGCTATCTTCAGCCGCTTTATCTCCGATAAGAACCCCAAGCGCGCCTTTTCCTTCCCGAACATCTTTAACAACCTTTCCTAACTCGGACGTTGTGGAATCCACGGATTTAAGAATGGAGTTCAGGTTCTCTCCCATTTTATCGATTAACGCGGCAACGTTATCCAAATCGATAGTCATCGTGGCAAGAGAAGTATCTGCCGTTTTTACAATGTGAACGGTACTTCTGTAGAGTTCATCATCGTTAACCAGCTTTCCTACGGTGCCCTCGCCGTTGTTTATCTTTTCAAGGACTATTCCAAAATCCTTCATCATCTTCTTGGCATAATCCATTATTTCATTTGTACTGTTAATCATATTTGTTATGCTGACGGGAGATTTTGATGGAAGCACCGTGCCTTCCGTTACGATAGGAAGTTTATCCGAGCCGGGAGTAATCGACACATACTTTTGTCCTATAACTCCTTTTGTTTCAATACTTGCTTTGCTATCTAACCGCACAAACGAAAGGACATTATTGTTTATCTGCATCTCCACTTCAACAAGCCCTAAGGAATCAGGGACGAGAGAAATTCTATTTACATTACCTATTTGGTATCCGCTAAGCCTTACGGGAGAACCGTTTTTTAAACCGCCGATATCGGTGAAAAAAGTTTTAACTGTTGTAGTCTTTGTAAAAAGCGCATTCTTATTCCCGATTATAAAAATCATTGCCACAAACAAAATTGTTCCGAGAAAAATAAACAGTCCTAAACGTGCTCCTTTTAACCTTCTAAGCATCTTTTACTCCGTTTCGGTTAGTATTTCATTGCTGAAAAAGTTCTTAATAAACTTATCCTCTTTCTCTTTTATTGCTTCGAGCTTACCTTCCATATAAATTTTCCCTTCCTTTAGAAAAATAACTCTATCCGAAATAATTTCCGCACAAATTAAATCGTGCGTTACAACAATTGAAGTAGTGTGCAGTTTCTGTTGAAGAGAAAGGATTAAACCGCTAATTTCCTTTGCCGTAATCGGGTCAAGTCCCGTAGTGGGTTCATCATATAAAATTACTCGAGGCTCTGTTATTATTGTTCTTGCCAAACCGATACGCTTACGCATCCCGCCGGAAAGCTCCGCCGGCATTTTTGATATTGCATCGCTTAAGTCAACAAGCGCAAGAGTTTCCTCAACCTTTTCATCTATTCTTTTCATCGGCATCTTAGTCAATTTCCGCAAAGGGAAAGCGAGATTTTCCCTAACGGACATCGAATCGTAAAGCGCCCCGCTCTGAAATAAAAATCCTATTTGCTTTCTTGTTTCAAGAAGTTTTTTCTCTTTCATTTTAAGAATATCTTCATCTTCAAAAAATATTTTACCGAAATCGGGATTTAACAAACGTACAATTGATTTTAACAATACGCTCTTACCTGTTCCGCTTCTTCCGAACACAATGAGATTCTCTCCTTCGAACACATCAAAAGAAACGTTGTCCAGAACTTTTTTGTCCCCGAAACTCTTCGTCAAATTTTCTATTCTAATAATCATCCCGCTCATTACATCATTCCGAGTTTAACCATTATCATATCGATAAAAATTATCAGAAGTGATGAAGTAACTACTGCGCTTGTTGTTGAAAGTCCTACCCCAACGGTTCCACCTTCGGTTGTAAAGCCTTTGTACGAGCCGACAATCCCAATCATAAAACCGAACAGGAATGTTTTAGACATTCCCTGAATAATATCATTTAGATTGATGTATGAAATCATAGAATTAAAAAAATAAGTGATGTTCATCTGCTCCTGCAGAAAAGTAGCAAGAAAACCGCCGAAGAGAGAAATAAAAATTACATAAACCGTTAGAAGCGGTAATATTAATGTTGAAGCCGTTACGCGGGGAACTACGAGGAACTTAAAAGGATTAATTCCTGAAACTTCCATTGCGTCAATTTGCTCGGTTACTCTCATCGAGCCAAGCTCCGCTCCGATTCCCGAACTGACACGACCGGCGAAAAGCAATGCGGTAAGTATCGGGGCGAATTCTCGGAGGATCGAAATGCCGAGAGAACCGGGAATAAAATCCGTAGCGCCAAGCGGCTCAAGGACAAAGTAACTCTGCAGCGCCATAACAAAACCGATAATAATTCCCATTGTGCTGACAATCGGAAGAGTCTTCATTCCAAAATCAGCCATGTGTTTTTTTGTTTCCTCAATTTCATACGGAGGAATAAAGAAGCGCTTAAAATATTCGATTACAAAGACCGTAATTCCTCCTAACATTGCGAAAAAATTGTAAAGCTTTTCTTCGCTTGTTAACCGCTTACCGTATATTAGCTGAGGAATTTTCAAAATATTACTTTATTATTGCTTTAATCAGTTTGGGGGATTTTGTTTTTTCTTTACTAAATTTAAGAGCATTAAGAATTCTTTCCTTTACGTTATCGATTTCATCATTTTTATCCGTAAAAATTTTCGCAACAACTTCATTCTTCTTAACTCTATCGCCAATATTAGGATAGAAAATTATTCCCGCCTTCGGATCAATTTTATCTTCGGCGCGCAACCTTCCCGCACCGCATTGCAAAGAAGCCATTCCGATTTCATAATTATTTACGGACTTCAAATATCCCGCGGCGCTTACGGTAACCTCTTCGGAGTATTTTGATTTCGGATATTTGTCCGGTTTATCTAAAAACTTAACGTCCCCCTTTTGAGCTTCTGTGATTTCTTTGAACTTATCGAAAGCCGCACCGTTTTTAATTTGGGCGCGCGCGATGTCAAAACCCTCTTCAATTGTTTTTGCTTTTCCGCCGAGCATTATCATTGCGCCGGAAAGTATTTCCACAAGCTCACTTAGTCCGTAAACATACTCGCCTTTCAAAATTAATAACGATTCGTAAACCTCCAGCCAATTCCCGATATTATTCCCCAGCGGCTGATTCATATCGGTTATAAATGCGATGCTTCTTTTCTTGAAACGCTTTCCGGTATTAACCAAAGATTGGGCAAGAGTTTTAGCATCGGTTAGTTTGGACATAAAAGCGCCCGAACCGGTTTTTACATCAAATACAAATCCGTCCGCGCCTTCGGCTAACTTCTTACTCATTATGCTCGCGGTTATCATCGGGATAGACTCCACAGTTCCGGTAACATCTCTGAGAGAGTAAATTTTCTTGTCCGCCGGAGCAATTTCCTTTGTCTGCCCGATTAAAGCAAGTCCATGTTTTTTTATCATTGCAATATATTGTTTCAATGTAAGCTGAGTAGTAAAACCGGGAATCGACTCCAACTTATCGAGCGTGCCTCCCGTGTGTCCTAATCCTCTGCCGGAAATCATCGGAACGTTAACGCCTGCGGCGGCAACAATCGGCGCAATCATCAGAGAAGTTTTATCTCCAACGCCTCCTGTGGAATGCTTATCTACTTTAGCGCCGGGTATTACGCTTAAATCCACTACCTTACCGCTGTACAACATTGCTTCGGTCAGCGCCGCCGTTTCCTTTTTGTTCATGCCGTTTAGATAGTTAGCCATTAGAAAAGCGGTAATTTGATAATCGGGAATTTCTTTTTTTGTTAATCCGTTAACCAAAAAATTTATTTCGTCAGAAGATAAACTTTTCCCGTCTCTTTTTTTCTTTATTATTTCTACTGCGTTCATGATTTATCCTAATATTATTAACTAAAATATAATTTTTTTTGAACCGAAAAAAATTAAATCGACTTTACTTCTATCGATAACGACTTCCCGTTTTTAATCCGAATCACTTCGGCGGCAATACTGACGGCAATTTCGGCGGGTGATTCCGATGAAATTTTCAATCCTATCGGAGCGTGAACTTTTTGAAATAATTTCACGTTTATTCCCTCTTTTTCCAATAGAGAATAAATCATTTCGATTTTTTTAGCGCTCCCCATCATGCCGATATACTTAATCTTTTTATTTATTACGGATCCGAGCGCATCTTTATCGCCTGTGTGCCGAGGCGAAACAATTACCACGTACGATTTATTTCCTTCAACAATGTAGTCCCCTACATTTTTGTATGAAGTAACAATTTTTTCATCGGCATAAGAATTAGGAATCTTTTCAAACACATCATTCCGATGATCAAAAACCACCGTACGAAAACCGAGTGCGGAAAATTGTCGGCAAACGGCGGCGCCCACATGTCCGCCCCCTACAATATAAACGGTTTCCTCAAAACCGAGGGTCTCTTTGTAAGACCACTCTTTTTCATTCGGCAGAAGAAATTCATTTTCCTCTTTTTCCGGCTTTTCATCAAATTCAAATAAATCAGAGGTGATTTTCAACACGCCGTTTTTACCGCCCGAAAAATTCTTAAAAATCTTTTCGACTTCATTTAAGTCGGCATTTGTAAGGTACTTGATAATAACTGTTTGCCTTCCGCCGCAGATTAATCCCGACTTCTCTTCTTCGGTTTCTCGGCTATGCTGCAATCTGTGGACAACGGCGTCAAAATTTTCGGCGTCAAAATTCCGGCGTATTTCCCTAAGGAGATTGTACTCCATTATTCCGCCGCCAATTGTTCCGCTTTGAGTTTTATCTCTTGCCGCCGCCATTTTAAAGCCTTTACGTCCGGGAGTAGCGTCCGAAGATGCGGCGACAATCAGAAGCGCAACATCAATATTTGCTGAAAGTTTGGATTTAACAAAATTCCAAAAATCACGTTCTCTCATATTTACACGGATTGTTTAGATTTAAGCGCAAGCAGAACTTTTTCCGGAGTCAACGGGGAAGAGAGCGGAAAATTCTTTGAAACGCCGAACGCCTTAATTCCATTACGTAATGCAAAGTATGCGCCGATGCCGTACATAAACGGAGGCTCGCCGATAGCTTTGGAATTGAAAGGTCCGTTAGGATTGTACGGATTTTCAAGGAAACGAATTTCCACTCTTCCCGGAGCCGAGTAGATGTCCGGTATCTTGTATGTTGAAAGAGTGTTTGAAAGCAGACGCCCATCCTTATTCTGAACAAGCTCTTCCATTGTTACCCAGCCGATTCCCTGCATTATTGCACCCTCGGCTTGTCCCAAATCTATTTGAGGGTTCAAACTTTTTCCGAAATCATGAACAACCTTCACGCTATCTACGGTGTAAGTTCCGAGTAAACCGTCAACGGTAACTTCCGTTAATGCGACGCCGTAAACATAATAGGCGAAAGGGTTTCCTTGATTTTTTTCTCGGTCGAAATAAATATCGGGAGTAGCGTAAAATGCTTGCGAGGAGAGGCTAACCCTTTCAAAATAGGAACGCCAAACAAGCTCCTCCCAGCTCATAGATTTGTTTTTCCCGCTTACAATCACTTTTTCATCAATAATTTCAACATCTTCAGCGGTCGAGTTAAAAATATCGGCTGCTTTTTTCTTCAATCTTCCCAATATGTTTTCGCTTGCAATAACCGCGGCGTTCCCATTCAAGTCGGCTCCGGTACTTGCTGCAGTCGGAGAAGTGTTCGCAGCTCTTGTTGTATTTGTAGATTCAATTTTTATTCTATCAAGATTAACTGAAAAAACTTTTGAAACTGCAATTCTGATCTTTTCATTTACTCCCTGCCCCATCTCAATTGCAGCCGTGCTAACCCCGATTGTCCCGTCGGTGTAAATATGAACCAATGCAGAAGCTTGATTTAAGAAACTTGAAGTAAATGAAATTCCGAAAGTAATCGGCATAACCGAAAAACCCTTT
>CAYLYR010000138.1:0-6641 GCA_964387835.1 uncultured Melioribacter sp. | reverse complement strand
AGTAAATCGTCATCTCCGGAAAGTTTATCCATTGTGGATTCGTAACCGCCGAGTTCAAAAAATGTTTTTTTCTTAAAAGCAAAATTCCGTCCTGTCGCAGAAACCGGTATGTTTAATGAAAGGGAAACATAATTAATAATTTGTGAACGCAGCGACTCGTATGCCGCAAAGCGGGAGACGATTGATTTTTCCGGAATAAGGGGAGCAGCGCCGAAAACAATATCGTAATTTTCAAGTGCATCGGAAATATTGTGCAGCCAATTCTTTTCAGGAATACAGTCTCCGTCGGTAAGAGCAATAAAATCGTACTCCGCATTTTCAATCCCGATAGTAAGCGCTCCTTTTTTTGCCGGAAGTTTTTTGTTCTCCGCTATAATCAATTTGTAATTGGGTTTCCCTGTAATATATTCTTTCAAAAGCTGAGAAGTATTATCTGTTGAATTGTCATCTATTAGAATCACTTCAAAGAATTCGGTCGGATATTTTATTTTTGAAAGAGCGTTCATTAATAAATTAATATTGGCAGATTCGTTTTTAAGAGGAATAACGACTGAAATTTTTTTTAATGAAATTTCCTTTTTTGTGATGGCAGTAGTTTGATTTTTATAAAAAATTATTAGATTAAAGACCGTTAAAAAAAATAAAAACAGAAACGATATAATTATTAAAACTAAATTCATTCTTTACGAGGAGTAAGATGAGATTACTTTTTACCTTTTTTTTGTTATTAGTATTTCAAGTTAATATTTTTTCCACCGATTTATCAACACTATTCAAAGACCGCGGAGTTATCGAAATTAAAATTCAGCTTGATGATTTGCGTAAAATTCCAGAGTTAAGCCGAGCCGTTTCAATTGATAAATTTTCAGGATTCGAAGTAATTGCCTATGCAAATAAAAAAGAATTTAAAAACTTTTTGAAATTTAATCTTCCTTACGAAGTTATTCCGTATCAAACGCCGAAGGGTATTAAAACTTCCGACAACATCAAAGAGATAATGAATTGGGACAGTTATCCGACTTACGATGCTTATGTTCAAATAATGCAGCAGTTTGCAGCGGATTATCCTAATCTGTGCAAGTTGTACAATATAGGGCAAACGGTTGAAGGACGTTCAATTCTGTTTGTTAAGATTTCGGATAATGTAAATAAGCGTGAAGCCGAACCGCAATTTTTATATACGTCAACAATGCACGGAGATGAAACTACAGGTTATATTTTGATGCTGCATTTAATAGATTACCTTTTGCAAAATTACCGCTCGAATTCACGAGTGAGAAATTTAGTGAACAATTTGGAAATCTGGATTAATCCTCTTGCCAATCCGGACGGTACTTATCACGGCGGAAACAACAGCGTACAAGGAGCAATGCGTTACAATGCCAACTTTGTTGATCCGAACCGTAACTTTCCCGATCCCGACGACGGACCGCATCCGGACGGTGAAGTTTATCAGCCTGAAACTGTTGCGATGATGAATCTTGCCGACTCCAACAATTTTATTATGTCGGCAAATTTTCACGGCGGAGCCGAAGTTGTTAACTATCCTTGGGATACTTGGTATCAGCGCCATCCGGACGATGCTTGGTTTCAGACCGTTTCACATGAATATGCTGATACCGCACACGCTAACAGTCCGAGCGGCTATATGTCGGGATTTAACAACGGCATAACGGACGGTTACGATTGGTACACTATTTCCGGAGGACGGCAAGACTTTATGAATTACTATCATCATTGCCGTGAAGTTACGATTGAGTTGTCGGATACAAAACTTCTTCCCGAATCGGAGTTGTTAGCGCATTGGGAATATAATTATCGTTCATTCCTTAATTATATGCAGCAGTCTTTGTACGGCATTCAAGGAATGGTTACGGATTCCGTAACCGGAAAGCCGATTGCCGCAGAAATTGAAATTGTAAATCATGATGCGAACGGCTCGGAAGTTTACTCGGATACGACCGGAAGATTCAGCCGCCCGATTCAAGAAGGAAGTTACACGGTTGTTGTTTCTGCGGATAGTTTTTACACTAAAACATTTACTAATGTTAATGTAACCGCGGGGCAAACTACTTGGTTGGATGTAAAGTTAGTTAGTAGTGTCGTTGGAGTTGACGACGAAGGCGCGTCTCCGAATTTATTTTCTCTTTCTCAGAATTTCCCCAATCCTTTTTACAAGGGAGGAAGTTCATCGGGGAGTGTTTCGACGACAATCAATTTTTCAATACCCAATTTAGGCGGCAAAGAAGTTTCATTAAAAGTTTACGATATTCTCGGAAGAGAGATTACGACTCTTATTGATAAGGAGCTGCCGGCAGGAAGTTATTCGGTTAAGTTTAATCCCCAGACAATTGAAAGAGAAATCCCGGCTGGAATTTATTTCTACAGATTGTCATACGGTAATTTGGTTTCGGTAAAGAAAATGATTTTATTAAAGTAATTTTTAAGATAATTTTTTATATTAGAAAATTGATATTATAGGTTAGGGACTAAATATCAATTATTATTCGTGATAAGAGAAATAAACTGTTAGTTAGTTACATTTTATAATATATATGTTTCATTACATTATTTCATTAACTAAACAGGAGGTCTTATGAGGAAGTTTTTCTCATTATTTTTAACCCTCGCTTTCTTTGTCTCGGCTGTTACGCTTTTTGCCGCGGATAAGAAAGACGAATCTAACGTAAAGCTGAAAAAAGTTGTGCTGAAATCGGCAATACCCCAGCACGGCATTTCAACGAAAGACGCTTATTTGGAAGAAAGTTTCGAAGGAAATTTTCCTCCGACGGACTGGACGTTAGACCCCGGCACGGGTGACGATTGGCAGCAGGACGACGGTACTACGCATGGTCCCGGTTCTGTGGCTGATGGTAATTATGCAATCTATTTTGATGATTACAACTATTCGTCCGGGACATCGGCTTCAATTATTACTCCGGCAATAGATTTAAGCGGCGCAACCGCTCCGCAGCTTAATTTCTTCTATTGGGATGGTAGTGGAAGCGATTTTGTCCAGGTTATGATTTCAACTGACGGAACAAGTTATACTGATATTTTCGATACTCCTACATCTGTTGATACTTGGACAAATTATTCTGTTTCTTTGGCTGATTATGTTGGAGAATCCGTTTATATTAAATTTGTCGGAACAAGCGTTTACGGCTATTCGGATCCGCATATCGATTTGGTTTCGGTTGCCGAAGCTCCGTCCGATCCGATACTTTCGCTGAATTATACTGCTGTTAACTTCGGATTGACTGAAGTTGACTCTTCATCATCGACTGGGGATGTGTTTATCATCTCAAACACCGGCGGCGGAACATTAACTTTTAATAGTGTTTCCGGTTTTGAAGGAACTCCCTTTTCAACTGATTTTGACGCATCGGTCGAATTAGGACCCGGCGCAGCAGATACATTTGCAGTTGATTTTAATCCGACGTCTGCCGGCGATTTTGAATCTTCTCTTATTTTTAATTCTAACGGGGGCATTGATACTATAGTCGCCACGGGCTCGGCTTACGATCCCGCAACCGTTTATGTGGAAAGTTTTGAAGGAACATTCCCTCCGACCGATTGGAATGCAAACATTTTGGACGGCAGTTATAACTGGGAGCAGTATCAGTGGAGTTATTCTTTAGACGGCGATTATGTCGCTAAGTATAATTCGTACAGTGCTTCCAGCGGTTCGTACGCGGAATTGATTACTCCCGCTCTCGATCTTACTCAAAACTATAATGACTGGTTCGGATTTTATTATGCTCATCCTTCTTCATCATATACCGATTGGATGGATGTTTATATTACAACAGACACTAATTGGGTGAAAGTCGATTCTATTTTAGTCCAAGATTATTATTGGCATTTCTTCAAATTTAATGTGGCTGATTATGCAGCTGATATTGACACTAACAGCACCAGCTTTAGAGTTAAATTTGTCGCTAATTCCACTTATGGGACTTCTCAATATTTGGATAAGGTAATTCTGCCTCCGGTTTATGTCAGTACTTCAACGGTTGACTGGTGTAACTTGCAATGGCCTCCTACTTTGGATGTAGTCCAAGGCGATAGCGTTAATATTTATTCGCAAGTCTATGTTTCCGGCGTTACCGAAGGCGCGGGACAAGGCGCGGGAATTGAATGCTGGGCAGGTTATTCGGATACGGACTCTGACCCTGCAACTTGGGACGAATCGCATTGGGCACCTGCTGTTTACAATGAGTTCGGTCCTACCGGAAGTAACGATGAATATATGCTCGGCAGCACAATTAATTTACCTTCCGGAACTTATTATTATACTTTCCGTTATCGTTATGACGGCGGTCCTTATACTTACGGCGGTTACAGCGCTACAGGAGGCGGATTTTGGGATGGCGTTACTAATGTTTCCGGAATCTTAAATGTTTCTCCTTTTGAAATTAGTGAGTTCCCCTATTCCGAAGGTTTTGAAGCGGGACAATTCCCTCCGGTCGGCTGGAGCAATCCTGACGGTTATTGGTCGGAAGGGACAGAATCTAATTCAGGTAATTATTGTGCAAGAGTTAGTTTCTCTCATGATGGAGAAGCTGATTTGATTACTCCTAATGTTAATTTGGACGCAAGCTCTCCGATGTTTATTAGTTTCTACTGGAAAGATGACGACATTTCAACAAAGGGTGTACAAGTTGCAGGACATGATACTACATTCTTTGAAATTTCAACTGATGCCGGATATACTTGGACCGGCTTGGATACTCTTTCCTCACCAAGTCATGATACGGAATATCATTTGGTTACGGAAGTATTAAATGATTATATCGGACAGACGGTAATTTTCCGTTGGAGAGATGTTAACGACGGCTCTTATTCTGCTTGGGGAACCGGCGTTGATGATATAGTAATCGATTACTATGTTGAAGGACCCGGTGAAGCATCTAATCCTAATCCTGAAAATGGCGCTACCGATGTTCCGTTAGATCAAGTGGTTAGTTGGGATAATCCGACAGCGACATTTTACAATAAGCTTTATGTTTCATTCAATGACCCGACATCGGTAATAAATTTAGATCCCGACGCAGTTGTTATTGACGGTTCTACGGATACTACCGTCTATTCCGAAGCAGCTGATCCGGACGGACTACCGGGTGAAACCAATATCTATTGGAGAGTTGTTGAGTTCGATGCCTCCGGTGATTCTACCATTGGTCCTGTTTGGGCATTTACAACGGAAGTGGATATGCATCCTGCACCGTTTGATTTTGCCGCATCGGATGGAATTGGTAATATTTATATGAATTGGAACTATGTTGCTCCTCCGCAACCCGGAACATTTTTTGAAAGTTTCGAGAATAGCGATAATATTCCCGATGGATGGCAAATAGTTGATAACGACGGTGACGGATATAATTGGGGTGTGTGGAACTTGTTTGCACATTCCGGTAATAACTCAGTTGCCAGTTTTTCATATGTTAACGGAGTTGGAGCTTTAAATCCTGATAACTGGTTAATTACACCGGCAATTAATTTGGGTGATTCTCCCGAATTAACATTCTGGGCAGGCGCAGCCGATACAAGCTGGTACTTGGAACACTTCCAAGTAAAAGTTTCAACAACTGCCGATACGGTAGGAGCATTTACGGATTTATTGTTGGATGAAACTTTATCAACACCTGAATTTACAGAATATACGGTTGACTTGTCTGCTTATGCTAATCAAACTATTTATGTAGCCTTTGTGCATACCGGCGTTACCGATCAATATAATCTCTCTATTGACGACATTAATGTTTCCGGTTTAGCCAAAGGGAAGGAGCTTGCTTTTAATTTCGAAAAACCAAGCGATATTAAGCAGTTTAAGACTGTTTCGGTTCCTTCTAATACTTCTCCGTTGAAGATGACGGATAAAGAAAATACGGAAGTATATAAAGAACGTCTCGATAAATTTGCACAAGCTCATGCTGAAAAGCATTTTAACGCTCCGAAAGGATTTACACACTTTAACGTTTATAGAGACGATGAAGTAATTGCAACGCCTGACGTTATGGAATATAATGATATTGATTTACCTCAATACAATACTTCTTACGGATATTACGTAACCGCATCTTATGATGACGGAACGGAATCCGGAGCGTCGAATGTAGATAGCGCTTATGCTCTCGATCCTGCTCAAGTAATATTATTTGACGATTTCGAAAGCGGCGAATTACCTCCTTATTACACAGTTGTTGACGCTAATAACGATGGCTATACATGGGAAGCTTATCATGGTTACGCGGAAAGCGGCGAATACTCTATGTCTATCCGTTGGAATTCCGCTGAAGCAATGGACGATTGGGTATATATCGGTCCGATTAGTATGCACCCAGGTAACCAAGATTATTATCTCAACTTCGGTTTCAGAGCGGGTTCATCAACTTGGACGGAAAATATGGCTGTATATTTGACCGATGGTATTGATAGTTCAAAAACAATCATTCAAACCTTGTTTGATAGTACAGGTATTGGTAATACAGAGTATGAACATTTCGGCGTTAACTTCCAGCCTCCTGCAGAAGGTGAATATTACATAGCCTTCCACGGTTATTCGGATGCCGATATGTTTAGATTGGCAGTAGATGATATTCTCTTAACCGGCGATGGAGAATTAATTCAGCCTGTAG
>CAYLYR010000137.1:0-6652 GCA_964387835.1 uncultured Melioribacter sp. | reverse complement strand
GGTGGGGGATTTTCTCGAATCGAATGGAATAGAAAATTACCTTGTGGAAATCGGCGGAGAACTTCGAGCGCACGGAGTTAAATCGGATAGCTCAGCTTGGAGAGTCGGCGTTGTCAATCCTAATGAAAAGGGAATAAGCATAGCATTAAAGCTGTACGATTTAAGCATTGCAACATCCGGCGATTACATGAATTACTTTGAAGTGAAAGGAAAACGATATTCTCATACAATAAATCCCAAAACCGGAAAACCGATTACACACAACCTCGCATCCGTTTCGGTAATCGACCCTTCATGTATGATTGCCGACGCTTACGCAACCGCTTTTGATGTGCTTGGACCGAAAAAAGGATTTGCGCTCGCCGAAAGTCTCGATATTCCCGTTTATATGATTATCCGCAAAGGGAAAAAGTTTGAAGTGAAAATGAATTCGGAATTTAAAAAACTGCTTGGGAAAAATTAGGCGGATTCGAAACATTAACCGATTTTTCCATTTCCACGGAAGAATTTCACCTACCATTAAAAACGTCCCACACATGGATTTGAAATTCCAAGTGTTCTAAACTCGATATCTTCAGACAAGAATAAAAGTTAGTGCACGCAAAGTATTATCAAAACTTGCAAA
Source organism: uncultured Melioribacter sp. (assembly GCA_964387835.1). Classification (GTDB taxonomy): domain Bacteria; phylum Bacteroidota; class Ignavibacteria; order Ignavibacteriales; family Melioribacteraceae; genus WGAL01. The sequence continues at coordinate 6,027 of CAYLYR010000137.1, read as the reverse complement.
GAATGTAAGTTTTGATAATATTAAATATGCCCTACATATTTGTCCGGTGTCGGAAAACAAAATCTATTAAAACTTTCGTGCAATAACAAAAGGCTTTTTGAACGACTTTATTGTATTGCCGTTTGAAATTTCCTCAATCAGCATAATGTAAATTCCTATTCTTAACGGCTGCCCGCTATCCCGTTTTCCATCAAAAATAATTTCACCGTATGCGCCGCTTGGAGAATTATCAACAAGCGTTCTTACGAGACGTCCGATGGAATCGAAAATACGAATCCTTATCTCGGAAATATTATCCTCAAGCCGATATTTAATAATTGTGAAATCTTCAAAGCCGTCATTATCCGGAGAAAAGGGATTCGGAGTAATAGAAATTTCTTCTTTTTCGTGAATGTTATTCAGAAAAATTGAGTTCCGCGCCAAAGGCGTTCCCCCGATTTTACTGACGCAGCTTGACCAATTTGTAGGATTGTTCCCGGAAACATCCGGAGATATTCTTTCGAGTGAACGATTGTTCACGTTAATGAAGTTGTTATTATGCCATTTCGAATTGTAATGAACGGAATCAACTGTTTTGAGTGCAAAATCTTTGATTATAATGTCGTCTTCATTGTTTCCTAATGATAACGCATTTTGCCGAGGAATGTAAATTCTATCGCTATGCAAGTCCAAACCGTAAAATGAGAATATATTCGAGTCGCTTGCAAATAAAAAATATTCTCCCGGTTTAATCGAATGTTTTTTATCCGACAAATAGGAACTTTTTCCACTCGAATCGTAAATTCTCCACCCTCCTATTTCAACCGATTCTTCCCCCGAGTTATAAATTTCAACATATTCGGAATTACTCGACGAAGGAGCAAACATTATCTCATTAACTACAATTTTGGGATTTTCAGCAAATTGGTAATTAACAACGGAATTAATTGCTCCAATAGTCGAACCGGTGGAATCAAGGGATGGAAACCAGTTGGAAAATATATTTGCGGAATCGGGCGTGACTTTTTCAATTGACTTTCCCCTGATGATATTCCATGAATTATTCCAACATACCGAATCAATTAAATTCCCGCGAAAATCATAAAGAAAGAGCGCATCATGGGAATTCCCCAGCGAACCGAAATTGACATTCGCAACCATAATCCCCGCCCGAGCAATAGAATCCGCAAAAGAAGAATCCGGCGCGACAACCAAGAATGAGTTTTTGTTCATGAATAAGTCATCTTCAGATAAAACCGCCTTTCTTTCCATAAATGACGAATCACATATAAAAACTTTTGAAAGATTAATTCTTTTATTACTGTTATTGAAAATTTCACACCACTCATACTGATTTGAAGCGGGATTTATCATTATCTCATTTATAGTTAACGCATGTTCACCTATTCCCGTCTTGGGAACTACTATGTAGGAATTATCGGTTGTATCCTCATCGTTTGAATATTTACATTTCACCATAATTGTTAATGAATCATTTATCGGCGTTAAACTTGTTTTAGTAACCGAGAGAGAATCAAGCTGTCTTAATTCCGAAATCATCGATTCTCCAAACAGCTCAAAAGAACGTGTGTTCACGTTATATTGTGAAAATTCAATTGTAAAATTATGCGCTGACAACTCTCCCACATTCTTAACTGCAGCGGTAACGGTTAAATATTGTCCGGAATCGGGGAATAAAGGGGTAAACTCCACGTCCGAAATAGCTAAATTAAAATTCTTCGGAGCAATGGAATTTTTCCTTCCCGGCGTGCTCAGTTCTCTATCGGTAGAGCTTCCCCAATTTGTACTATCGTTCGTAGCAGCGCCGAGATATTTTCTTTCGAGAGATGCACCTGCAATATTGCCCCAATCGGAATGAAAAAGAAGCGAATCAATTACGTTATTCTTACCATCTTTTATTACAATTCCGTCAGAGTCGTTGTTCAGATTGGAGAAGTTCATTACGAGAAGTTTAGAATTAATTCGATGATAATCAAGAATGCTGCTGTCTTTGGCAATTACGAGCTTGGCGCTGTCAGCGATAAAATATTCGGAATCGGATATTTCAGTAAACGTAGGATGTAGAAGAACATCTCCGATTTGCCAATGCTTTAAGTTAATCATGTAACCGCTGCAATTCTGAAACTCCACCCACTCCGGTTCCCCGTCTATCGGAGCAAAATGGACTTCATTTATTTTAAAATCATTCGCTCTGTAGGCGGGAATAAGGAAATAAGATGAATAATTGTTACTGCTGTCTTCATCTTCAGGAAAGAATGCCCGAACGATGAACGTCTGTTCACTATCGGCTATAAATTGAGTAGAAAATGAAAAATCCGCCGAATCTCCCGATAAAAGCGATTTTTCCGCCTCTTCAATTAAAATATCGCCGGATGAATCGGCGTTCCCCTTTTTGTAAAGAGAAAGTGTAAAGTTTGCGCTATTTGTTCCTATGTTTTTCACATTGCATTTCAGATTAAAGTTCTGAAGGAAATAGGGTTCTTCCGGTTCGGAGGATAAATCGGTTATAATTACATCAAAGTCTTTCTGTGTTACCGAGTTTATCTCTCCCGGCGTACCGAGTTTGGAATTAACACATCCTTTCCAAGAATTGGAATCATTTCCAAACATCTCGGGTGAAATTTTTTCCAACGAACTGAATTCCACACTCTGATTCCATTCCGACTTGTAGTAAACCGAATCGATAACCGTTCCCATCGAGTCAATCAGGCGCAAGTCGTCATCGGAATTATTTAATGAAGGAATGTGCACAATTATCAGTCCCGAATCGAGCGAATAAAAATCTCGAATTGTATCCGTTGCACAAAGAACAGCAAAAGTATGCGGATAAAATAAGATTGTGTCGAGCGTAATTCGGACAGATGAATTTCTATCTGCAATTTTCCATTTCCGAAAGTTAAAAACCGTTGAATCGGTTCTATTATATAACTCAATCCATTCCGGATGTTTCGGAGGCGGACGATAAGCTATTTCGTTAATTACTACATCTCCGAATTTCGGTTTGGACGGAAAAATATAAGTTTCGGCGGAAAAGGAATTGTCGGAGGAATCGTTATCTCCGGATGAATTTACTACTGCAAAAACTCTGCATTTTCCTGTGTCAGAAGGGGAAAAACTTACAGTGGATTCCGCTGTATCTCCGGGAGAAATATTTGTAAAACTTCTATCTGCGAAAATTTCCGTTTCATCAATTAACGAGTCGAGATTCTTATCTTCATAAAACTTTACAGAAAAATCGGCAATCGGCTCTATCCCTATGTTGGCAACTCTTGCCGTAAGTTCGGCTGTATCGCTAACCGTGATGTAATCGGAATGAAACGCTAAATCTGTAACAGTGAGATTTTTATCAAAAGGGGTAATGGAATTCTTTCTTCCCGGCGTGCTTAGCTCAATATCGGTAGAGCTTCCCCAGTTTGTGCTATCGGTAGAAGATTGGTAACTTAAAATTCTTTCAAGTGATTTTCCGTTTCTTCCGCCCCAACGATTGGAATAAAGTACCGAATCTATTCTCTTTCCGTTCGCATCACGTATTACAACGCCGTCTTCCGAATTACCGAGATTCGGAAATGCCCTGATTACTACATTCGACGGAATTGAATTATGATAATTGAAAATAGAACTATCCTTTGCGATAATTAGCTTGCTGTGTGAATAAAACTGATAAACCGAATCAAAAAGGGAAACGGAATGAGGAATGCTAAGCAAATCGGACATTTCCCAATTCATAAGATTAATTTCGGAATCGGTACTGTTATAAAGTTCAAACCATTCCGGCTCGCCGTTTATCGGAGCAAAATGAATTTCATTAATTACCACACTCTTTTCCGAATAACTCGGGAAAAGTAAAAGGAGTTTACTGTTGTTTGTCGTATCTTCATCTTCAGTTGAAACGATTGATGCCGAAATCAGAATCGGTTCATTCTGCAATTGAAAAGGTGAAAAATCAAGTTCGGCGGAATCCCCCGCTTCCAAAAAATATGATATTGTTTCAAGATTTGCTACCGGAAGAGAATCTGTTAAGGAAAGCTCGTTCAATTCAACATTAAAGTCCAGCTGATTTTTCCCTATATTTTTTATCTCCGCAGAAACAACTACCGATTCTCCGACAAGCGCCGTATCAGGAGAATAAAAGAGAGAATCGAGACAAGCGTCATAATCTTTTTGCGTTACGGAATTTACAAATCCCGGCGTAGCCCGCAAAGGATTAATCGAACCACACCAATTATTTGAATCGGCGGAAGAATTCATAATTGAAATCCGCTCCAACGAAAAATGTTTCGGCGATTGGTTCCACGCCGCCGAATAATTGACCGAATCAATTACCGTATCGAGCGAATCGATGAGTTTTAAGTTGTCCCCAGAATTATTGAGCGTGGGAAGATTCATAACAACAACTTCCGAACCTACATTGTAAAAGTCCGAGATACCGTCATCCGAGGCGAGAAGAATAAAACTTTTCGGCGAGAGGAAAACATCTTCATCAGTAATAATCGGGCGGCTTGTTTTATCTGCAAAGCGCCAATTTTTCAGATTGAACGTAACGGAATCGCTGCTGTTTTGAAGCTCAACCCATTCTGGCTCGCCGGTAACGGGTTCATATTGAATTTCGTTTATCACGATATTTCCAAACACAGGCTTCGGCGGATAAACAATAATTCCCTCTAAAGTTTGATTATCGGAAATGTTTTCATCGTTGGGAAAATTTACTTCGGCAATAACCGAGTAACTTCCCGTGTCCGGCGGAATTGAATTCGCGACAATTGTAAGCGTGTCGCCGGAAGAGAAATCGTAAATATTTTCCGAATAGAAACGTTCGGATTCTTCTCCCGTCGAATCATTATTAATATCGAAAAAGAAAGAGATTGCGAAAGAAGCGGACTGCAATCCGCTGTTGGTAATTTCCAACCGTGCGCTAAGAGTATCGGCAACCGTAATATATTCGGGGGCAATTATCAATGAGAGTGCGGAAACATCGTAATCGTAGGGAGTTTGTGAGTTCCGCAGCCCCGGAGTTCCGTTTTCAACGCTTGAATTTGCCCAGTTCGCAGATGAATTACTTCCCCAAGTCAGAATTTTTTCATCCGAGATTCCGGAGTTGTTGTCCGCCGAATATGTGTAAACCGAAAGCGTATCAAAGAGGCGATTGAACAAACGCACCGTTCTATCGGATGAATTTGCCATTCCGGAACTTCCGAAGGCGTTATCAAATGTTTTGAGAACAATTACCGAATCGGGGAAAGAGTAAATCCCGTTTTGGAAATCATAATCTCCTTCTACAACAACGGCAAACCGATGCGGCGGCAAAATTCCGCTTTGACTTACGATAATTAAGGAATCGGTTTTAGAAGTATGGTACTTAAAATGATAACCGAACAAATCGTAACTCGTATTTTCGGAAAAATTGTAAAGCTCAATAAATTCCGAGTTGGCGGCGCTCGGCTTAAACATAATTTCCGAAAATGTTAAAGAATCATTCGCCTGCGCTTTTATTATTTGAGAAAAAACCAGCAGAATTACAAAAACCCTCTTTTTCATAAGTCCCTCTTTTTTTGCAAAAATAAGAAATTTAAGAATGACTATCAAAAAATTACTTCGGTAGAATATATTATTTACCGGTTAAGGTAATTGAGATAAGTAAAAAAAGACAACAAGAAATGGCATTTGATTCGTGGTTTTTTCTCTTGCTATTTGTCATCCAACAAAGGCGCAAAACGTAGTTCCGCTTTAACGGGATGTGTTAACATCTCTTTGCATGATTACGCATAGCCTTTGTTAGCCAAGATGCTTATGTTCTCATTGTTAATAATTCCATTAATTTTTCATTAATATAATAATTTGATGTCCCTAATTTTTGTTTTTTTAAAAGTCCATCTCTTGTTAATTCATTCAAATATTTTGCCGCTGTTATTCTTGAAACTCCTAAATCTCTTTCTATAAATTCAATTTTTGTATAAGGGTGATTAAACAAATTGTTTAATAAATCTTGACTGTAAAATTTATAGTTATTTCTAAGTAAGTTTTTATATT
>CAYLYR010000136.1:0-6694 GCA_964387835.1 uncultured Melioribacter sp. | reverse complement strand
ACTTTTAACTTTTGTCTTCTGTCTTTTTTGTTTCAATCTTTTAGCCTCTAATCCTTTTATCCTCCCTTCCCATTCTGTGCAGTACATCAAAATATTATTTTGCAGGTTTCCGTCAAGCGGACTTTTTAAATATTATGTTAACTCCATGAATGGTAAAAGGGAAAATATTTCTTCCCATTTTATTAAGATTAGTTACTTTTAAAAATATGTTCAAAATCAATTCGGAGGAAAAGATGAACAAGGAAATGATTCTCGAAAAACAACGTCAGGCTGTTGAGATTCTTAATGAAAAGGGAATTGACATGTGGATGACTTTTGTTCGGGAAACGGGAAATATTAAAGATCCGATGATGGATATGATTGTCGGGACAAACGCAACTTGGCATTCCGCATTTATAATTACGAAAACCGGAGAAACAATTGCGATAGTCGGTTCGCTTGAAGAAGCCAACATGAAAATAGTAGGAACGTTTCAAACAATTATTCCCTACTTAAAATCTGTTAAAGAAGATTTACTGAAAACCTTAAAGGAAATTAACCCCGAAAAAATTGCAATAAATTTTTCACAAAACTCAAGTCTTGCCGATGGTTTAACCCACGGAATGTATCTTGAACTTACGGACATTTTAAAAGGTACTCCGTATGCCGAAAGATTAATTTCATCGGAGGAAATAATCGCCGCATTACGCGGAAGAAAATCGGAAGCCGAACTTGCAATCATGAAAGAGTCAATTGTAAAAACACTTGAAATCTTTGACGAAGTTACCGGATTTATTCGTCCGGGTGTTTCCGAAAAAGAAATCGCCGAGTTTGTTTTCGGTAAAGTTGAAGAACGCGGCTACGGCTATGCATGGGAAAAAGAATACTGTCCTTCTGTTTTTACAGGACCCGATACCGCCGGCGCACACGCCGGTCCGACAGATAAAAAAGTTGAACCGGGTCATGTGATAAATATGGATTTCGGAATAAAGTACAAGGGCTATTGCTCCGATTTACAGAGGACTTGGTACGTATTACGCCCGGGGGAAACCGAACCGCCCGAAGAAGTTCTCCGCGGTTTTAACGTTATCCGCGATTCGATTCAGCTCGCGGCAAAAGCAATTAAACCGGGCGCTGTCGCTTGGGAAGTTGATGCGGTTGCACGAAATTACATAACCTCACACGGTTACGAGGAATATCCTCACGGATTGGGTCACCAGGTAGGAAGACTTGCACACGACGGCGGAGCTTTACTTGCGCCTAAGTGGGAACGCTACGGCAACCTTCCCTATATGAAATTAGAAGAATCTCAAGTCTTTACAATCGAGCCGAGATTAACGATTGACGGTTTCGGCATTGCAACTATGGAAGAGGAAGTTGTAATTAGAAAAGATGGAGTTGAGTTTTTATCTCCGCCTCAGACAGAAATTTATTTGATTAAACCGTAATCATATAAAATTTAAAATCAGCCGTTGGGATAAAATCTCAACGGCTTTTTTATTGATAATTTTCCGGTACGTAATTATAAGTTTCGTTTCACAATGAGTTAATCCATGACTTTATGCGACTTAAACTCTTCGCATTTTCTTTAACGGATAGATTCGGATTGTAATTAAAATCTCTTCCGCTAATAGATTTTATTTTACCGTAAACTTCGCTTCTGAAAAACGGGAATTGACTTTTTCTCAAGAGAAGCAAAAGTTTCTCAGCTCCGGCTTTTTTGTCTATCTCCGAAATCCTTTCCGCTATCTTCAGCCTTACAAAATCATCGTCGTTTTCCGAAAAAAGTTCGGCAAGTTTCTCTTTATCCTTCACGGCCGAAAGATAATCTTTTAAATTATTCTCGCTCATTGAGGATAAATCATTTTTCGGTTCCGTCTTTTTCTCCAAGGCTGCAACCGAACTTTCCCTAACATGAGCTTTATCTTCGGAATGAAAGGCTTTTCCCATAAGTGAAATTCCCCAAACTACAAGTATTGTAACTCCTAATCCGAGTCCGATATTGGTAACGGCTTTTTTCCTTGATTCCGCTCTCAAAAAATAAATTACTACGGCAACTACTGTAAGCACCGCACCGTAAAAAGCTACAACCGTAGGACCGCTCGGTAAATCGGCAACATAGGAAATATAAAGTCCGGTTACGGTAACAAATACTCCCATAGTCCAACCGATAACCAATTGCTTCCAAAGTACATCGGTGAGCATCATGGATGTAATAGCGGGAACAACAAGAAAAACAAATACAAGCAAAACGCCAGCCGTTCCAACCGAATGAGTAATTACAATTCCGAATGAAACATAGAAGAGGAAATCCCAGAAGCGGACATTCATCCCGCTCGCTTCTGCCTTTTCGGGATTTTCCGAAATTAAAAGGAATTTTTTCCTAAAGACGAAATGAAAAATCCCTACTAACGAATAAACTATTGCCGCTTCGGCGATGGTTTTCCATTTCACCCAAAGTATCGATCCGGTCAGAATTTCCTTTATGTGCTCGGCGCCGTGGGGAGCTTTATCTATTACTAAAATAGAGATTGCCGCAGCTATTGCATAGGTTAAACCGATAATCGCTTCCTGCGGAATTTTTTCGTTTTTAAATCTTGCAATGGAAAAAACCGCCGCGCCAATAAATGTGAAAGTCAGGGAAAACCAGTATGCGCCTGTGCTTCCCGGCATTATCCCGAAAAGAAAACCGACGGTTGTTCCCAAAGCGGCAATTTGGGCAAGCGCCAAATCGACAAAAATCACTTTTCGTCTGATTACGTGTAAACCCAAGTAGGAATGAATTCCCACAAGAATAAGGCATTCAAAAAATGCCGGAGCCATTATATCCCATATACTCAAATTCATATTATTCCTATTAACTCATTAATATTATTTGCCGTCGGCAACTTTAAAAGCGTCATTCAATTTAGTAATCCATAAATCCACAAGTTTGAAAACGTTCTCGGTATTCCGTGCGCCGTTTACGTAAATGGGAACAATAACCGGAACCGCGCCGACTTTATTGCAAATATCGGTAACTTTCTTTTCATCAAAATAATTTGCTGCAAGAACAACTTTAACGTTGTTTTTGCGCATCTCCGATACAAGCTCTTCAACATGCTTCGGAGAAGGAGGAATCCCCGGCTTCGGCTCAACATTCCCTACAATTTCGATTCCGAAAAGTTCTTTGAAGTAAACCCAGTTTTTATGATAGGCAACAACTTTTCTCCCTCTAAAAGGTAATGCTTCTTTTAGCCAACCTCCGAGATAATCAATCATCTTCTTTCCTTCAAAATTGTGAGATTTGAGGAAGTCAATCAGATTCCCGTTATTTGCCAACTTGGTTAGAAGTTTGCCTCCCATAAGTCCCACTAATTTATCTCCGAAAGTATGAACATCTATTTGGCGAATAAATGCCTTTAAGTTTTTTTCATAAAACTCTCTGTTAGCCGGATCATTTTTCTCTAATCCGATTGCAATATTTTCCGCAATTATTTTGTAATTAAGCGGATTAGTTGTAATGTGCGGATTTCCGTAAATATGCAAACCGCCTTCGCTTCGAGAAAGCACAGAAGGTTTTTCCAATAAATTTATTCCGTCGGAAGCCGCTACAAAACCGATTTGCCCCGAACGAATTTTATCGTTTTTCGACATATCGACAAGCGTAGGCACCCAAAGCTCCAAATCCAAACCGGTGGAAACAAACAGGTCGGCTTTGCTCAACAAAACGGCGTAGCTCGGTTTAGGGCGGACAAAATGGGCGTCCTGGTCGCCGGCGACAATCGATTCGACTTTAATTTTATCTTTACCTATATATTTTGCAATGTTTGCATAAGTTGTAAGAGTAGTTACAACATTTAGTTTTTCAGCTCCGAATAATGTTCCTGCAAGCATCAGGAAAACGAGTAGATATATATTCACTTTTTTCATTTTCATCTCCATTAATATCTGTCATGTTTATGCGGTCCGACTGCAAAAACCATCTGCAATCTTAATGTTCCCGCCGGATTATCGATAACATTTCCGTCCAAATAATTATACTGCAGCCGCAGCCTTACCCAATGACTTTGCCACCAAGTTACGTAAGGAACAAATTGATGCATCTCCAAATCGGAATTATTCGCTTTAAAGGGCTGAGTGTAGTCGAACCTAAAACCGGCTTGCCACCACTCGTTAAAGCGGTATTCAAAATATGAATAACCTCCGAGCGCCTTTATTTTCTCTGTTGAGGAAATTTCTTTATCGGCATAGTACAATTCGGAACGCCATACAAATGAGTGGTAAAGCGATTGGTTTACCGGCTCCCAGCTAAGTGTTAAATCGGCTCCGCCGAGAACAGTTTTTCCATGAAAATCTTCTGTACCCGCAGTTAACGGTTTTACGAGATTATTTCCTATTACGCCGGTTAAACCGAGTTCCAAATATGTGTTGCGGTTTATATCGTAATAGTTCTTTAAGTGAGCCAACACCGAAGGGAATGAGAACGTACTTCCCGCGAACAACTGTTCGTTTTGTCCGTTGGTAATCTGCAGCGTAAGTTCGTTAGCGTCAGCCGTGATTGCAGGCATCAGCCAATCAAAAGATATACCGATTTGGTTCAATCCGTCTTCTCCCAAAATTGTTGTCAGCGCCAGCGGGTAATCGAATTGATCGGCAGCATGAACATGCCACCGGTTTACAACACCGAACTGCTGCCGGAATTTTCCGGCGGTTAAACTGATGCTCGGAATAAATTTTGTCCAAGTTATGTATGCTTCGCCGAGTTCTACACCTTCCGGCGAAAACTCAACCGCGGCTTTCATAAAGCTGAAAGGATCAAGTCCGCCCGCAATATGAAGTCCGAGTTTTCTGAAATAAAATCCGCCGGAGCCTGTTTGAGACTCATTCGATGAATATTGCCCGTAACCTTCTCCGGTAAAACTCATCTCGGGATTAATAGCCTGAAGCGAACGTTGTCCGCTTTTGAAAACTTTTGTTTTCTTCTCGGGCTGCTTTTCTTTTGAAGCCGTTTCGGCTTCATTAATTAATTTTTGAAGCTCGCTTTCTTTTTGTTTTTGTTCAAGCTTTTCAATACGTTTTTCAAGCTCTTTTATTTTTAGGGAGTCCGCATTTTGTGCATTGCTTGGAACAACCGCAAAAACAAATGCGAACACCGTTAAGACTATCAAATGCCTTTTCACGTTATCCTCCGATAATTAACAAAATTTGTAGTCCGTGTTCATTTGAACGAGAAGTCGTTCAAACAGTACGGGTCGATATAATCCAAATAATTTAGGTGTTTTACGAGTTACTTAATCAGTACAAAATTCTGAAAAAGTAAATGCTTAGAGAGATGAAAAATCGGAGGAGCGCGATTACTTGTAAAAAGTTGTTTGCGGGATGATTGTTTCTCAACCGGCTGTAAAAAAAGCAATCTCTTCTTTAAGGGAGAGTGCAGCGAGAAAATAATTAGAAACGAGAAAGCAAATGTTTGAAGCGTAACGCTTAGAATATACGCCGGACAATCGTAGTGGCTGTGTAAATCTTCCGGGTGATTGTGAATTAAAGGCGTAAGCGTTGTTTGCGCAATAAAAACCAGCGCTCCGGCAATCAACAATATTTTTGCAATTTTTCTCATTTCTTTCTACAAATTTACAAATTTGAAAAATGAAAAATTTATTTTTTTATTTAATGTGTAGGGAAATCAAGTAAAAACCACAAAATTTGGTATTCGTGCATTCGTGGATAGAATTTTCCCGAGGGCGAAAACTTTACACAAACACAATCTCTTTCAGCTCTTCAACAAGACCGTAATAGAAAGGGATTTTCCGTAAATCTTCATATCCTTCGGTTTCTGTTTCCGTTAATTCAAAATAAACCGAATTAAAATTGTTCATTATAAACTCCGCTGCAACCGGAGAAAACCCGAACTTCTTTAGGATTGATTTGGTGAGAACTTCAAGCTCTTCCTCCAACCCGGAGATTTGATTATTAACAAATTCGATATTGTTTTTAACCGTTGAAGCAAGAACAAACTTAAGATACGGCGCATCGATAAATTCGGCAACCAGTTCGGAAAAACTTTCTCCGTGCTTGTAATTTTCGTTGGCATAATTGATATCGCCCGAAGAAATCAAAGTTGAATCCTCAACATCGCGCAGCGTTTCAAGAACTTTCTGCTCTATTTCAATATTGTAATTTTCTCTGAAAATAACTTTGCTGAGAACAACTTCGTTCATAGAAACATTTCCAGCAAGCCCTACTTTGGAAAGATTTTTTTCGTTCTTCGGGAAATAAATAAAATCGTCGGAAACAGCCCCGTCAAAAGCAATGCCGAATCGCTTGGAAACAAAAAGGTTATCCGTTCCTATAATTTCCAGCGACGGGATGAGAGCTAAGTCTATTTGCCCTAATTCCAATAGTTCGAGCAATTCATGATTACCATGTTTTGTAACATGAAAAAACTCTTTGGGAAATGCCGAGACAAAAATATCGGCAAAAATCGTATCCGGAATACCTAATCTAAGTCGCATAAAAAAAGCCGCCCGAAAGCGGCTCCTTAAAATTAGTGAAGATTTTTATCTTTAATTCTTGCGGCTTTTCCGGAAAGTTTTCTGAGATAATAAAGCTTTGCTCTTCTAACTTTACCTTCGCGCAATAATTCTATCTTTGCAATCTTAGGAGAAGCAAAGGGAAAAATTCTTTCCACGCCAACACCGTTAGTAACTTTACGTACTCTAAAAGTTCTTCCGAT
>CAYLYR010000135.1:0-6756 GCA_964387835.1 uncultured Melioribacter sp. | reverse complement strand
TTTATCGCAAACGAATGGAATTGGGAAAAGACGGGGAAAGTTTTTCTACCGAACATAAATTTTACCTCCCTAATGGGAATAAAATTTGGGTGCAGCACACGGAAAAATTAATTATCGATAAAAAAACGAAACAGAAAACTCTTGTGGTTCATTTTAAGGATATTACCGAATCGAAAAGGAAACGGCTGCTTCTTGAAGAAAGGGATAAACTATTTTCCAGTATAATAAATACGGCACAGGTAGGCTTAGCGGTATTTGATACAAAAGCCGTAATTAAGAAAATGGCTGAAATATTTAACAATCAATTTACCGAAGAAAACATTAGGGGACTTTCAGATGAACAAATTAAAGAACTTCTCGAATTAACTCCTATCGTAAAATTTAATAAAAAGATTTTGGAAACTTTAGGCGTAGAGGACGCAAGGGGGCTTGGGCTGAACCTGATGGTAAGAGAAGATGATTATCACATCATTAAAGAAATTTTTATTGCTGTGCTGAAACATCAAAAAACTCTTGAAGTTGAGCTCGGCGCAAAAAACATAAAAACGAATGAGTTTATAAGCGGATTATGCCGAATGTCGCTTCCGTCCGTCCCGAATGATTACTCTCTTTACGTAAGCTGGACTGACATTTCCAAGCTGAAAAAAATCGAAGCGGAACTGAGAGAAAATTTAAAGTTTGCTCAAAAATTTATGGAAACCGCTCCTATTGCCGTTATTATGCTTAACCGCGAAGAGAGGGTAACGCTTATAAATAATTTTGCACAAGAACTTCTCGGAATCGGTCAAAATGAATTCAGGGAAAAATCGTTTTTTACACTTATTCCTGATGAAAAACGCGCTCGAAAAGCTTCGAAATATTTTCGTAAATTAATAAACAGAGAAACAATAAAATTCCCTCATAATATTCTTCGTTTCAAATTCAACGACCGCGATATACACTTAAGATTATTCTTTACATTGATAAAAAATAATGATGAGAAAGTAGAAAATATATTAATAATAGGTTTGGACGTATCGGACGAAAATCGTTCGAAAAATGAATTGAAATTAACAACAAAAGAAATAATTAACTTAAAACATAAACTTGAGAAAAAGAAAGAAGCTCTTGAGAAACAAAACAAATTATTAAGAGAAAAAGAAACAGCGCTTCTTCGTGAGATTGAAAATAAAAACAGATTTTTCTCAATTATTGCGCACGACGTTAGAAGTCCTTTTACCTCGTTATTAGGGCTTTCCGAGTTACTGAAAAACAATCTTGAATATTTATCCAATGACGAGATTAAAGAAATTGCCGAAGGTTTTAACAAACAGTCAAAACATATATTTAATCTTCTCGAAAATTTGCTTCAGTGGGCGCGTTCCCAGCTTAAACAGATATCATTTGCCCCTTCTATGATAGAGTTAAAAGATGTTGTTTTACAAGCGGCGGTTGTCTTTAAGCCGGCGGCAGAGAATAAGAATGTTGAATTTATTATTGATAAAAACATTTCGGGAAAAGTTTTTGCGGATGAAAAAATGATCGATACAATCTTACGAAATCTTATTTCCAACGCCGTTAAGTTTACTCATGAAAATGGAAGAATATCTATTAAGGTAAACGAAAAAGTTAACTATTATGAAATTACCGTTTCAGATACCGGAATGGGAATTCCCGCCGATAACATTGAAAAACTCTTTGATTTTTCTGTCCACTATTCAACGCTCGGAACAAATAAGGAAAAAGGAACAGGGCTTGGGCTTGTGTTGGTTCAAGAGTTTGTTGAAAAAATGAACGGACGTTTGTCAATCAAAAGTCAAGTAGGAAAAGGTACTTCAATTTCAGTTTTACTTCCTAAATTTAAAATGTATCCGGAAAGAGATTACGATAATTCTTTAAATTAAGTTCTCCGTCTATGGGTAAAGATAGAAGAAACAAGACAAAAGTAAAAAGACAAAAGTTGAAAAAATCGCTTCATTACGAGGGATAAAGCTAATCGGAATGACGATGCAATTTCCGGTATGAAAAACAATTGCCGAATATTCGGGTGAGAGCGCAGCCAATCCCGACGCGTCAGAGACGGCTTCGCAACAACGGAATTACTGACCGCCGTTTATTGATTAACCTTTCTCTTTTCGTCAGAATCCGTAGTGAAAGCCGAGATAGTAAGAACCGCCTCCCAAATCATTTCCCTTTTTATATCCGATTGAAAAATCGAACGGAATGTGTGATTTTACATTCTCTATCGCCGAGAAAAGATCCTCTTTTTTACTTTCCGCTTTTTTTATCGAATGCTTCCGAAATTTGTTTTTATGCCATTTGATATAAAAATATAATCCGACACCGACAACAAGCGCGCCGGCAAGTACATAATAACCAACGTTTGTATCTTGATTGGGAGGAATCTCGGAAACATCGCCTCCGCCGATACCTGTTTTTATTCCGTCCGCCGATTGCGCGTTCAAAACGGAAGAACCAACGGTAAATTGAAAAAGGAGTAGAGTTGCCGCAACAAGCATAATTGTTAATTTGTTATTCTTCATGAAAACTCCTTATTGTAAAAAGTATCTTAAATAAAGATATATGAAAGGGGCTGTAAAAAGAAGAGAATCAAACCTATCGAAAATACCTCCGTGGCCGGGGATTAAAGTCGAGGAGTCTTTTACCCCCGCATCCCGCTTGATTAAACTCTCGATTAAATCTCCAACTTGTCCCACAATTCCAATTAAAACACCGATAATAACGGCATCTGTTATTGATAGAAATTGAAGAAAAAATTCTCTCATAACAATCATTGATAAAACCGAAAAGATAAAACCGGCGACTGCCCCTTCCCAACTTTTTTTAGGACTTACGCGTGGAAAAAGTTTGTGTTTGCCGAATGCTGTCCCAAGGAAATATGCTGCTGAATCGCACAGCCAAATTGTTACGAAGAGAGCAATTATCAGCATTCCGCCTCTTGAATAGAGAATATTTTCGTGATAAAATTCTCTAATCCATATCAGAGATGCGGAAAATAATCCAATGTAAAGTATGCCGAATAAACCGGCTCCTATATTAGCGATTGCATTCGGTTTGTTTTTTGTCAGCTCGGATAACGCAAAAAATATCGGAAGGAGAAAAACAAGCAGAAATGAATCGGTAAAAGTATAATAAGCATTCAGAATAAAGAGAAAAATAAAGCCTATTCCGAGAATCTCGGAAAGAGCGTAACCCTTTTCCTTACCCATTGAGGCAAATTCGTGAAATGAGAGTGTCCCGATTGTAAGCGTAAATAGAAGGAAAAGCCACTTTCCCCAATACGCCATAAACAAAAGGAAAGGAATAGCGGCAATCGCCACTAAGATTCTTAAAGTCCTGTTGTTTTTACTCAAGTTTATTCCGCTCTCTTATTAATATCATCAATTATTTGCTTGGCGTCTTCAAAATCATTCGGTTTAACATTAAGTTTTACAACCGCCGTATCACCGGGACCGGGAAAACTGTTATCTTTTTCATTGAGAATAACGGACTCTATTCCTGCGCCGCTTAAGTTGGCTTTTAACATTTCCGCTTCGACGGGATTAAAGGTTGTGTAAACGGTAATCCAATCTTCAACGGTTTCAACCGGTATCAACTCTACGCTGCATTCGGGACAAACCAAAACATCATCGTTATATTCTTTGTGGCATTCGGGACATGTTTTCATGACTCCTCCAGATTTTTATAATAGTTTCTTACATAAATAAAAAATATAATTAAAAGAACCAAAAGAATTCCAAACTCTCCCATCGTTTCCGAAATACTTATCTTTGATACATCGGGAGTTGAAATAAGTTCTTCTTTACCATAAATTAAATACATAACCACGGCAAAAAGATTATTCAGGAAATGGATTGTCATGGAAAGAAGAATCGATTTCCCTCTGTAAGCAAACCAGCCGAGAAATATTGAAAGGAAGAAAAGCGAAATTAAACCGTATGGGTTAAAGTGATAAAGCGCAAAGAAAATCGACGTTATAGAAAGCGCCCAAATCGGTTTTAGTTTAAGCTCGAAACTCTTTTGAACAAACCCGCGAAAAAAAATCTCCTCGCAAATTGCCGGTGTAACACTTACGACCAAAATAACAAGAGCGGTTTCAAAAATATTGTGTGTAGTTAAAATATCGAGATATGAAGATTCGACAAACTTATCCATATTGTCAAGAAAATGTTTTAAGGAATTGATGAGAGAAGAACGCTCCGCCAAGTTCGTTATCACATAATTTTGAAGCGTAATAAAAATTTGCAGAAGCGGAGTTACAATTGCCAAGCCTGCAATAGCAAAACCGAATTCTTTAAGGGGCGGAATTCTTCTGACACGCAGCACGGTTGAAACATCGACATAGACTGCTTTTGCAAGCCAGATTGCAGGAAGCAGAATAAAGAGAAACTGCCCCGCCATTGTCATAAGCCGCATGGCGTTGGGATTTGCGTTGTCGAGATTAAATCCGAAAATAATCAGCGTAATCAAACTCCCGACCAATTGGTATAAAATAAAAACCCCGAACAACGAAAGGAACGCCGCCGTTACGGGATTCATCATCGGGAAAAGATTTTTGTCATATTCGTCTAATCTTTTGTAAATATCTTTTACACTCTGTTTTATTTTTTCACTCATAAAAATTTTTATCGTAACTTGAAAGTAGAAAAAAGCTCCTTAAATAAGGAGCTTTAAAATTGTCAATTGGAAATATTAAAAAAATTATTTTGTTGAAAACAGAAAAAATTTTCCATCAAAAAACAAATTAAATGTTTTCAGCGAGAAATCCTTACGAAGAGGAAAAGTCTCACAAGTAAAATCAATATTTCAACTTTTAGCGGTTCCCCTACTCCGAAATTTTTATATGAAGTTCTTTTAGTTGAGCTTCATCTACGGGCGAAGGCGAATTATCCATTAGGGAAAGCGCGCTTGTCGTTTTCGGGAAAGCAATCATATCGCGGATGGATGATTTATCCGCAAAAAGCATTGCCATTCTGTCGAAACCGAAAGCGATTCCGCCGTGAGGCGGCGCTCCGAACTTGAATGCGTTCATCAAAAATCCGAACTTCTCTTCCGCTTCCTCTTTTGATATTCCGAGAGCGTCAAACATTTTATGCTGCACATCCGAGGAGTGAATTCTAATACTTCCGCCGGCGATTTCATTTCCGTTGAGAACCAAATCGTAGGCGCGAGCGCGAACTTTTCCGGGATCGCTTTCAAGTAATTCCAAATCTTCAACACGAGGAGAAGTAAACGGGTGATGCATTGCGTAAAATCGATTTGTCTCTTCGTCCCATTCCAGCAGTGGAAAATCAGTTACCCAAATAAGGGACGGTTTTGTATCGGGTTTGATAAGCTCCAACCGTTTTGCCATTTCCAACCGAAGCGCTCCGAGGACATTTAAGGATTTGTTTCTATTTCCCGAAACGATAAGAATCAGATCCTCGTCTTCAGCATTCATATCGGAAAGAATATTTTTTTTCTCTTCATCGGATAAAAACTTTGCAACGGGAGATTCCGGAACGCCGTTTTTTACTTTCATCCAAACAAGTCCTCCGGCGCCAAGCTCTTTAACAAATTTGGTTAATCCGTCCAATTTGCTTCGTGAGTAATCGGCGCACCCTTTTGCCAAAAGTCCCCCGACAATTCCATTTTCCGCCGAGTCCTTAAAAACTCTGAACTCGGAGTTTTTAACCGCATCATTTAAATTAACAATCTCCATTCCGAAACGTAAGTCGGGTTTATCGCTTCCGTACTTCTCCATTGCTTCGCTGTAGGGCAACCGTTTAAGAGGAAGTTCGATTTCATAATCCTTAAGCTCCTTAAACAAGGTTTTCATCAACTCTTCAACAACTTCAAAAACATCCTCCGTATCTACAAAGGACATCTCAACATCGATTTGGGTAAACTCCGGCTGTCTGTCGGCACGCAAATCTTCATCGCGAAAACATTTGGTTATTTGGAAATAACGGTCAAATCCGGCAACCATTAAAAGCTGTTTATATGTTTGCGGAGATTGGGGAAGAGCGTAAAATTTACCTTTATGAATTCTGCTCGGGACCAAATAATCTCGCGCGCCTTCCGGAGTGCTTTTCATAAGAACGGGAGTTTCCACTTCTACAAAATTTTTGGAATCGAAATATCTTCTCACAAGCTGATACATCTTATGGCGAAGCAGAATATTTTTCTGCATCTCGCTTCTGCGCAAATCGAGATAGCGATATTTTAACCGCAGTTCTTCGCTTGCTTCGGTCTTATCCGAAATTGGGAAAGGCGTGGTTTCGGCTTCATTAAGAATAATTAACTTTTCGGCAATCACTTCAATTTCGCCTGTTTCCATTGATTTGTTAATCATATCATCGGGGCGGGCGCGCACAACGCCTTCAACGGATACGACAAACTCGTTCCGTAATTTTTTTGCCGCTTCATAAAGCGCTGGGTCTCCTTCCGGCTCGAAAACAATTTGCGTAATTCCGTATCTGTCGCGCAGAGTAATAAAAATAAGTCCGCCCAAATCTCTTCTGGAATTTACCCATCCGTTGAGGACAACTTTTTCGCCGGCATCCTTAACGCGCAAATCCCCGTTTGTGTGAGTCCTTTTATTAAATTTCATCTTTCCTTCATCTCCTTAAAAAATAGAAAACAAAAATAATCATTATTAATTCCGCCGCCAAATTTTGCATTTTTAATCCGCCCAATGGATTTATCTATTGAGCAAAAGCAGAGAAGAAAAAGCCAAACCTCGGAGGTTTGTCAAACCTCCGAGGTTTAAAAGTG
>CAYLYR010000134.1:0-6759 GCA_964387835.1 uncultured Melioribacter sp. | reverse complement strand
GGAGTTGGGAGCGCTTACGCGATAATTTCGAAATTGAGCAAAAAGAGAAAATGAGAACGCAAAAAACAAAATAAAAAATAATTTCGGGGTGATATTGTCTAATTTTCTAATCAATTTTTAATAACTCCATCATTCTGATAATAGCATTCTCCAAACCGAAAAAGAGGGAATATGCGATAACGGCATGCCCAATACTAACTTCATCGATTCCATCTATCTGCATAAATTCTTTCACGTTGTTGTAATCAAGTCCGTGTCCGGCATTAACTCCAAGTCCGAGTTTTTTTGCGTGATTAACCGCAAGCCGAATTCTATCGAGTTCGTCATACATCTCATCCTCGGTTTCGGCATTCGCAAAAACGCCGGTGTGAATTTCAATAAAATCAGCTCCGATTTCAGCCGAAGCGTCAATCTGCATAATATCGGGTTCGATAAAAAGTGAAACGGGAATATCTTTTTCGTGTAATCTTTCAATTGCATTTTTCAATTGTTCCACGTTATCAATAATATTCAAGCCTCCTTCGGTTGTAAGTTCCCGACGTTTTTCGGGAACAAGCGTTACCAAATCCGGCTGAAGGTCTCGCGCAATCTCGATTATTTCATCTACAGCCGCCATTTCCAAATCGAGTTTTGTAGTAATCATTTCGCGAAGTAATCTCACATCCCGTTCCTGTATGTGCCGCCTATCTTCACGGAGATGAACAACAATTCCGTCAACGCCGTATTTCTCGGCTAACAATGCAAATGTTACCGGGTCGGGCTGACCTTCGCCCCTTGCATTTCTTAGGGTTGCAACGTGATCTACATTTAGTGAAAATTTCATAATACTTTCTTCCTTTTAATTTTTAATCTAAAATTAAAACTAAAAAGAATAAAATGCTAAAAGGAAAGAGAAAAAGAATACTCTTTCTCGGAACAATATTTATAAAACACAGGTAAGATTATTGAATAAACAATGCGATAAAGGAGGTGTACAATGGCTATTAAAAAAGTCTATTCCAAAAGCGGAGATTTATGTAAAGTAAAATTTACGATTCCCAGAACTCTCGGAGAAAATTTCGATAGAATAAGTCTTGTAGGAGATTTTAACGAATGGGATCCGAACGCAAATATATTTACCGAAACCGATAAAAAAGGCAATTACATTCTGTCGATTGAACTTCCCGCAGGGAAGGAAT
The DNA here is from genome assembly GCA_964387835.1 of uncultured Melioribacter sp. GTDB lineage: Bacteria > Bacteroidota > Ignavibacteria > Ignavibacteriales > Melioribacteraceae > WGAL01. The sequence goes on along the minus strand of CAYLYR010000134.1, from coordinate 5,581 downwards.
ATCAGTTCCGCTATCTCGGCGACGGAGAAGCGTGGTTTAATGAACCGGATGCCGATAAACATATTGAAACATACTTCGGAGATTCGGAAAACTCCGTTATTATTATTTAGTTTTATATTAGTTCCGCTTTTTCTATATTAGGGAATCTATATAAAAAACTAATTCGGAACTTATGCGTAAATTTTTTGAACGCCTTGGAGCGTTTACTTATTTCTTTATATCGGAATACGGTAAAATAGGGATAATGCTTTTTCAGGCGTTTATTGCGATTCGTAAGTTACCTATATACACACGCCAAGTCATCGAACAATTTCACTATATAGGCAGAAAATCATTCCCAATCGTAATAATAACATCGGCATTTATCGGCTTAGCTCTCGGCGTTCAAATCGGAACGCAAATGAATCCATATACTCCTCATTGGATGGAGGGAGGATTAATTCTCCGCTCTATCTTACTTGAAATGGGTCCGATACTAATCGGATTAATCCTCTCGGGACGAGTGGCGGCGGGAATTTCGGCGGAACTCGGAACAATGAAAGTTACGGAGCAATTGGACGCTCTCAGAAGTTTTGCTATTGATCCGATTGAATTTCTCGTAATGCCGAGATTAGTCGCGGCTATGTTAGCAATACCGGTACTTCTTGTTTTTGCCGATGTCGTAGGAATTTTGTCGGGATTTTTCTCATCGCATTTTGCCATTGCATTAAGTTGGGAAGGTTTTGTTAAAGGAATGCGGCACGATTTTTACATAAGCGATGTAATTACAAGTTTAATAAAAGCCTATATTTTCGGAATTGTAATTGTTCTTTTCGGTTCCTATTTCGGAATTAATTCAAAACGAGGAGCCAAAGGTGTAGGGCAAGCAACGACACTTGCGGTTGTTTGGTCTTCGGTAGATATTCTCATGCTCGATTATTTAATTTCAGCGGCATTATATTTTGTGATATGATAAAAGTAAATAATTTACATAAAGCTTTCGGAAAGAAAAAAGTCTTATCCGGCGTAAACCTTACGGTAGATGAAGGAAAGATTTTCAGCGTTATCGGTAAAAGCGGCACCGGAAAATCCGTACTCTTGAAATCCATTATCGGCTTACTGACACCGGATGAAGGGGAGATAATTATTGACGGCATAAACACAAAAAATTTTACCGAACCGCTCTTTAATAAAAAGATACGTCCAAAAGCGGCAATGGTATTTCAGGAAGGAGCATTGTGGGATTCGATGACAATTGAAGAAAATATCGATTTAGCCCTTCAAATTCAGAAACATTTAAGCAAAGAAGAGAGAAAAGAGCTGATTGATAAATCCTTGGAGCTTGTTGACTTAAAAGAGATTAATAATATTTATCCCGAAGAGTTAAGCGGCGGAATGATGAAACGTGTAGCAATTGCAAGAGCGATTGCAATGAAGCCGAAATACCTTCTCTACGATGAACCGACTACCGGACTGGATCCGGTTCTTTCCAATGTAATCAACTCGTTAATTAAAAGACTCAATAACGAATTGAATATTACTTCCCTTATTATCAGCCACGATATTGAGGGAGTGGAAAAGATTTCCGATAAGGTTGCAATGCTTTATAAAGGGGAAATTATTACAGTTTGTGATGCAGACAAAATGTGGGACGTAGAAAACAAAATTTTTCATGATTTCATTAGAGGTAAAATTGAACTCGGATAATATTAAACGAAGTGAATTTTTTATTGGACTTGCAATGTCCATTGCAACTTTGATTGTAATTTTCGGAATTCTCTGGTTAGGAAAGTCCAATATTTTTGTCCACGGATTGCATTTGAAAGTGCTCGTTCAAAATGCCAACGGAATAAGCGTCGGCGATGAAGTCTTCTATAACGGATTAAAAGTCGGAACAATTACTTCAACGGAAATTTCGGACAAAGGGATTCTGCTCCTCGCAAAAATAGAACGCGTAAAGAAAATTCCGGTTGATTCTAAATTCATTATCAGAGACTACAGTATGATTGGAGGGAAAGTCCTTGAAATATTGCCGGGTAAATCATCACGGTACTTTGAGTCGGGAGCAATTGTTACCGGAGGAGCTACTCCGAGCCTTGGAGACGCAATTACAAATATTACGGACTTAAGCCCTAAAATAGATAAACTGTTAGAGAATATGAACCAACTGACCGGCGCCGAGACTGCAAAAAATTTAAGAACTACATTTTCAGATTTACAAAATACGATTCAAGGAATTAATAAACTTATTAACGGCGACTTAAAAAATTCCCTCTCCGATATTAGTAAATTCACAAAAGAGAATAGAACCAAGCTTTCCGATTTAATCGATTCTTTGAACAAAAACTCGGTTGAATTAAACAAAATGCTCTCCAGCTCAACCGGAGCGGCTGAAAGTTTCGACTCTCTTATTACAAATATTAATTCGGGGAAAGGAAGTTTAGGACAGCTTAACACTAATAAAGAATTATATGAAAATATGAATAATACTGTGTTAGCCCTCGATTCTTTATTAAAGGATATAAAGAAAAACCCGAAAAAATATTTTCATATAAAAGTTTTATGATTTTACATATAATAAAAGACTAAAAGTATTTTTTTAAAATGAAAAATTTTATTACATTTGTTTATTAATTGAATAAACAACAACTAAGTTAAGGAGTAAATAAAATGAACATTAACAGATATCAAGACATCTCTCAAATTGACAAAGAAGCAAAGAAAGATTATATCGACAGACACTCCCCCTTTGTATATGCCGAGGGAACTGCCAAAAAAGGGGAGAAATATAAGGTAAAAGTAAAGGTTGGCAAAGAATACAAGCATCCGGATGATTTTGATCATTACATTGCTTACGTTCAATTATGGGACGGCGAAACATTCTTAGCGCAAGCGGACTTCGTTGCCGGAGCATTGGGAAATCAGCCCGACCAGGTTGAAGTTGATTTTTACGTTGTTCCTTTGAAGAAAAAGATGAAACTTACGGCAATGGCTTACTGCACAAAACACGGCTTGTGGCAAAGTGATGAAGTAGTTGTTGACGTTGTCGAATAATTTTTCATTCACAAATTTCCATGAAAAAAGCTGTCTTAACCGACAGCTTTTTTCTTTTTAAAACAATAGGAAATAGCAGAGCCGACTCTAAGGAATGTTACGTAATCTTCAAGAAATAATTTATTACGAAAATTAAATCTTCCAAGATTCATCCGGTACAAGCAGCAATGCAATTAATCCGTAAACTCCGGTGAACAAAATAATTAAGTAATCTGTTTTTGTGCTCTTTCTCTCTTCCCTGAATTTTGTATCAATAATAAAATAAACTATTAAGGACAATAAAATTCCAACTAACGAAAGCAATCCTGTAAGCTTAAAATAAAAATCTACAAAAGTAGTGTTGCTGTTTTTAAGTGCGAGAGAAAAAGGGGCAACAGTTTTTAAAATTGTTCCGGCATCTGTAGCCCATTTATCAACGGACGCTTCTGAAATCGAGGCAATCGGCTTGTAGCTTCTATCGGTTACAACAACACTGTTCAAAGTATCTTTGCTTAGCAAAATCGTACGAGTCAGAATAGTTCCGGAAAATCTGAGCTGTGTATTTCTGTAATCATATTCCGGAATAGGAAGTTTGATTAGTTTGTAATTATCAAACGAAACCAAATAGACTTCGCTCCTTTCCGTAATTATAACTGCATGGAATTCTTTCAGGCGCATCTCGGTTATTAGAATGTATATCGGCTTAATTCCGGAGGGAAGTTTTTTTACATGAATTACAGGCTTTCCTTTTACTTTTTTTATGTGAAATAGATTATTCCCCGAATCCAAAACAAAATAGCCGTCGTCGTATGGTTTCATTGTGGAAGGATTTCCCCAAATTCCTTCTGCCGGAAAAACAAATCCGTTATCCTTCAAAGCCTTTGTAAACAACTTTGTCGGAGCTTCTTCCACTTTGTTTTTCTCACAATTAATAAATTCCATTCTATCCTTTATCCTGAAAAAATCTTTCGGCATGTTCAGTTTCGGACCGTCGGGTTTCGATTCGAGAAGAGGAAAAAGCTGAATCTGAGAAGTCAGAATATCCTTGGATTTAATATTAAAGAAAATAGTATTCTTCTTTATTTCATCCATATTTACAGGAAAACCGTTTATCGAATCGGGCATAGTTCCATGATAAATAAGATTTCGATAATAATATAGCGGCGCGAGAGATTCAAATTCTCTTCTCGAAACCTCCCTATGTTTATCGTCATACAAATGCATTTTCTTGTTTTTTACATTCATGGAGATGAAATTGTTTTTCAAGGAACTGTAAATAAAATTCGTAGGTCTTACTCGTTTTTCAAATGCCATCCAATAATATTTGGGAATGATAATTGATAAAACCATTACAATTGTCAACAACAAGACCAATCTGGAAAATTTAATAATTTTCATCTGCCGCCTCTCTTGAATCTGAATCCCGATAAAAAGATTAATGAAAACTCTAAAACCGCTATTAATAAAAACCAATGAAGCGAGTTATTATAGTTTTCATAACCGTCAGCAAATAGATAATATGATGTAACGGCATAGCCGAACAAAATCAGAATTGTGCGGCGCCGCCACAAAGGATCAACCATAGCGGCGGCAATAAAAAAATAAGACACAAATCCGGCAAAAAGCCAAGGGAGAATAGTTTTAATTTCACTTAATAATATTTCCGAAGGGAAAAAATGTGCCGAAACAATAGTAAGCAAAATTACAAAAATAAGTTCGAGCAAAAATAGTATTATCGTCCCATAGCCCAACATATAAAATAAGAGCTGATTTTCCTTAAACGGCAAGTGCAAAGTTAATTTTAACCTGAAATTATTTACTTCAGGATAAAACTGCGAAATAGCCAATGCCAACCCGATAAGAACAGGGATGTAAATAAAATCACCGTAAAATAAATACTTTTTGAAAATTACATAATTCCAAATCGCGTTGGCATCGTTAAATTCGGAAATAGCTCCGAGGTTAAGAAAGATTGTAAGTACCGATACTATTCCAACAACAGCAGCGGCAAGAATAATCCATCTTGTTTTCAACCATTCTTTGTATGATAAAGATAAAAACATCTGTTCTCCTAATATTTTCCGGTAATTCCAACGAATGCATCTTCGAGATCCATCGAAACTTCTTCCAAATTCTCAAATTCGATATTTTTCTTAGTAAGATATTTTATTATAACATCTTGGGACTTGAAAGAATAAATAGTAACCGAGTTTTTTATTTGTTCGTAATTTTCAACGACCTCATCTTTTTCAAAATGTAAATCACTACTGCTTGAAAAACGAAACTGTTTGAAGTTTTGTTTGAATTCTTTAATCGGCATCGTCAGAACAACACCGGAATAATCAAGTATAACGCAATCTTCAAGAAATCCTTCCAAATCTTGAATAATATGGGAAGTGATGAAAATAGTCTTCTCTTCCGACTTTGCATACTCGGCGAGATAATCGAGAAATAGTCTCCGATACCCTGCATCCAAGCCCATTGAATAATCATCAAGAATCAGCAAATCAGGGTCCTGAGCCAGAAGAAGTCCGAGAGCAACTTGAGAACGCTGCCCGCACGACATCTT
>CAYLYR010000133.1:0-6773 GCA_964387835.1 uncultured Melioribacter sp. | reverse complement strand
TATTACAGTGTCGAGACCGTTCGGAAGCTGATTAATAAACTCATGGGCATTTGCCGCTTTTGCCACTTCAATTATCTGCTCTTCGGGTATCCCGCTTAATCCGTAAGCAATGTTATTCCGAACAGTATCGTTAAACAAAATTGTCTCCTGTGTTACAATTCCGATTAATTGCTTTATCGAATCAATCTTAATTTTTTTAATGTTAATATCATCCAATAAAATAGCGCCTTTCGTAACATCAAAAAAACGAGGAATTAAATCAACAAGGGTTGTTTTCCCGCCGCCGCTGCTGCCTACTACGGCAACAATCTCACCTTTATTAACATTAAAATTAATATCTTTTAATACGTAATCATCGCCGTCGTCATACTTAAACCAAACGTTTGCAAGCGATATTTCTTTAGTGAAATCTTTCTTTACGATAGCATCAGGCGCATCCTTAATATCAGGCTCAATGTCTATTATTTCAAAAACACGGTCAGCCGCAGCGCTTGATTCCTGAATCCGGTTATTCACGCTGCTCAATTCCTTAATCGGCTGAATTATTTGAAAAATTGCAAAGAGGAAGCCCATAAACTCACTTGCCGTTAACGAATGCTCGGCAAGGACAAGCTGCCCGCCGTAATAAATAATTGCCGTTCCCACACCGACCGTAAGGAACTCGGTTAACGGACTTGCGGCATTTCGTACGCGAACCATTTTTAAAATTGTTCTGAAAAACTTTTCGGTTTCCTTCTTAAATCTGTTTTCCTCAAACTTTTCCATTCCGAAAGCTTTAACAATTTTAATTCCGGTAACGGTTTCGTGAATAATAGAAGTTATGTCCGCCATTTTCGATTGAAGGATTGAGCTTTGCTTTCTTAAAATTCCGCCTATGTATGCAATAATTCCAATTGAAAAAGGGAGAATAATAAATGAGAAAAGGGTTAACTTAAAGCTTATTGAAACTGCAATTCCGAGAAATACAATTATGGTGATAGGTTCGCGAATTAAATTTAAGAAAACAGCGGAGATACTCTGCTGAATAATAACCGTATCGTTCGTTATTCTCGAGATAATATTTCCGGTTCGTTCGTGTTTAAAAAATGTCATCGGAAGTTTGTGAATATGCGCGAAAATCTGATTCCGTAAATCTCTTATTACTGCCTGTTCAACATAAGCCAAAAAATAAGATTGAAGATAGCCTGAGATATTCTTTATCAAAAATGCCAGAAGAATAAGAATCACAATTTTGATTAAAACATCCTGCTGTGTTCCGGTAAAGATGTAATCGTGAATTTGTTGTTTGAAGCTGTTCCAGATTTCCGTAATTCCGCTCGGAACAACGCTTTGACCGCCGGGAATCATTTGTGCGGGAGTTTGTGTTACCACAGCGGTTTCCGTTTTTTCCTGGAAAAGTGTACTGAGAAGAGGTATCGATAAATAAACCGAAGCGCCGCTCATCAATGAAAATATTATGGTGAATAATATCGATGCCGCAAGATATTTAGCGTATTTTTTTACGTATGTTAATATTCTAAAATATGTTTTCATTAGTCGTAAATATAATTAGAAAAACTCACAACTTCTCCAAAGGATGATGTTCGCGGTATTCCTGCTTAATATAGTCCTGGTCAATATGAGTGTAAATTTGAGTAGTTGAGATATCGGAATGTCCCAGCATCTCCTGAACGGCTCGTAAGTCCGCGCCCCCTTCAAGCAAATGTGTAGCAAATGAATGCCGAAAAGTATGAGGGTGAACTTCCTTTTCTATTTTTGCCGATTTAACATTGTTGTTAACAATCTTCCAAATTGTCATACGCGATAACTTTCCCCCTCTGTTGTTAAGGAAAATAAAGTTTCCGCTTTTCATTTTGTTCTCGAATAATGGACGACTTTTAAAAAGATACTCGTTAAGCCATTTCTTTGCAGATGAGCCGAACGGAACAATCCTTTGCTTACTTCCCTTCCCGAAAACTCTAATCACTTCATCGTCAAAAAAAATATCGGAGAGTTTAAGATTTATCAGCTCGCTCACTCGAAGTCCCGATGAATAAAGGAGTTCCAAAATCGCGCGGTCCCGCAGCCCGAATTTATCTTCCGTGTTAGGCTGACTTAAAATCAACTCAACTTCTTCGACGGATAAAACATCGGGTAATTTTCTTTCGGATTTCATCCCGCCGAGAGTCAATGTCGGGTCTTCTTTCAAGTACTTTTGAGAATCGAGATACTTAAAAAAGCCTTTGAGCGCCGACATATTTCTTGCCATTGAAGAATAAGCCAATCCCTTTGACCTCAGCAGAAAAAAGTAATCGGAAACATTTTCAGAGGAAATATCCGCCACGTCGGTAACGCCCTGTCCGCGAACAAATTCAATAAATTTTTCAATATCGTTTTTGTATGAAGCAACGGAATTATCGGAAAGATTCTTTTCGAACTTCAAAGTAGTTAGATACTCGTTTACAAAGTCTTCCATTATTCACCGCTTGCAGATGAGTCTTTGTTCTCTATTTCATCTTGATTGGGATAGCGAATTCTTTTATGATGCTGATTCAACAACACCTTGACGAAAGTATCTTTTATAACTTTAATATCTTTAAATGTCAGTTCGGAGTTATCAAGCTGTCCATCCCTAAGTCTGTATTCAATTAAATTTGAGACAAGATTTTCAACTTTTTTCGGCTCTATTTCATTCATTGCGCGCACTGCGGATTCACAAGCATCGGCTAACATCAAAAGAGCTGTTTCCTTTGTGTTGGGTTTCGGTCCTTTGTAGCGGTAATCTTCCTCGTTTACTTTATCCTCGCCGTAAAGTTCTTTCGCTTTTTCATAAAAATATCCGACAATCAGCGTTCCGTGGTGCATCGGGATAAAATCAATTATTTGCCGAGGCAATCCGAATTCCTCTGCAAACTCAATCCCTTTGGTTACATGGCGTGTAATTATTTTAACGCTCTCTTCAGGTGGAAGTTTATCGTGAATATTGACATCGTCAAATTGATTTTCAACAAACGCCTCGGGATAATAAGTTTTCCCGATATCATGATAATAAGCTCCCACACGCGCCAACAGCGGGTTTGCTTCGATTAGAGTGGAAGCATCCTCCACCATTGTACCTATTACAAGCGAATGATTGAATGTACCCGGAGCCTTAACGGAAAGCTCTCTCAGTAAAGGATTATTGAAATCGGATAACTCAAGAAAAGTTAAATCCGTACATACATGGAAAAACTTCTCGAAGAAAAATATAAATGCAAATGTCAGCACCGGACTTAAAAGCGCATTTGTCGCGGCAAAGGAAGATTCCATTAAAATATTATATATTGAGTGAAAACGCTCAAACCCGAACGCAAATATTCCCGTTAAATATCCAATGAGAATAAAGAAGAAGGAACGAAAAATTTGGTTTCTGTTTCGAACATCCCGAACAGTATAAGCCGCTAACGCACCCGCAAAAGTATGTGTTAAAGTTTGAATATAATCGTTGCCTAAAATTCCTCCTACGAGAAAAGCAATTGTTACAGTACCGAAAAACGCAACACGCGAATCGAACAATATTGCAAGAAGCATTGCTCCCATGGGAACAAGAACAAGATAATTTACCGGTGCATCCGCATTAATAAATTGGACAAAATAAGCGAGACTGCTTGTAAACAAAATTATTATCGCAATCATCAGCAGATTGAGATTATCGTTGTAAATTTTCTTCCTCGACAAATACAAGTACAATCCGAAAAGGAACAGCACAAGAACAACGTGCAGAGTTTTTCCGAGATACTGAAGTATTACGTCAACCGTGCTGGTCTGTTCGCCGCGTGCAATTTTATATGAATCTATTTTTAGTTTTATTTCCGGCGTAATTCTATCGTGCTTTCCAACTATTCTCTCGTTTTCATTTACAATACCTATATTGCGTGAAACCTTGCTTACGGCAAGTTTTCTTTCACGGTCGGTTAATCTTTTACTGTAAACAATGTTGGGATACAAAAACCGCACACTCAAATCATAAGCAATGGAGTCAATTGAAATATCGCCCTGTAGTTGTTTCTCAATATTTATTCTAAGGCGCTTTTTAGCTTTTTCCAAATCAAAAAGTTTATTGAGAGGGACGGCTCTTTGTACTTTACCTTCAACGATTGAAATAGTGTCCCTTTTGATTTGTGCAAAAGATAAATCCGTTATACCGTTTTGATAAAGCGATGAAAGAGCGTTTACTGCAGCGGATTGAATATCATTAAATTTAAGCCGCCCTTTATTGACAATTAGAGTTTCCCTTTTTTTAACTTCGGATAATTTTTCCAAAGCTCGGGATTTCAGATGAAAACGCTTTAAGTCAACTTCTGAAGATTCCGAGAGACGTATTGCTCTCTTTAACGAATCGAGATAACTTTTGAAGCTCTTAATAGATGAAACGCTTACGGAATCAATTCTTTTAAATACGGGATAAACTTTTTTTGCCGCATTTTGCCGTTCAAGTTCATATTGTTGAGGATCTTTCAATATTTCAAAACTCATCGGTGCAATTAAATCTTCTTTAGTCCAGATACTCCCGACGGAAACGTTTGCGTCCAACGATTCCCCGTGCGGGAAAAGTAACACGAGAATTACGATTGTAAAAATGAACAACAATATTTTTAAACGTATGCTTTCTTTCATATTTTATTTTCTTTTGGCGTCAATAATCATTTGTAGGAATTCCGCCACGCCACCTTCATTATTATCTTTCTTGGTAACAATATCGGCAAGTCGAGTTATTTCAGGAACAGCATTAGCAACAGCCACTTTAAGAGCTTTTGTTTCAAATAGTGAACGGTCATTGTACCAGTCGCCCACCACGGCTGATGAAGAAACGGGAATCTTATAAAGTTTACAAATCCTTTTTAATCCGTCCCCTTTGGACGAACCGTGTTTTCTTACTTCGAGATAATACAATCCTCCGTATAAGTGGGATTTGTAATATGAGGTTCTTAAACCCAAACTGCTTGGGAAAGTCATTTTCTTCTCAATCATCCGAATGTTTTCTTTAATGTCTCCCGTAACAACAATTTCCAAAGTTTCGTTGAAATAAGGTTCGAGAGATTCCACCATCTCATATTCAGCCCCGTATTTCTCAAGTAGCTCGGGAATAAGGGAATTATCCTCCGTGTAATAAATTTTATCGGCATGACAAAGCGCAAATTTCGACAGTGTGTTTTCGGCAAGGCGAACCGCCTTTTTAGTATAACGTAAGGGCACGTAAGAAGCAAAACTAATCTTACCATCAATGTGAGATTTTATCATAGAGCCGTCGAGCGATATGATAGGTGTTTTTAGATCAAGCTCTTCGGCATAATCTACAAGCGCCTTGTGCAGTCTCCCGCTGGCAAATGTGAATCTTACATTGAATTCAGTTTTTAGCTGTTTAATTAACTCTTTCGTTTCACCGGAAATTTCCCCCTCGTTATTAAGCAAAGTTCCGTCAAGATCAAAAACTACCAATTTGAGATTTTTAAGTTTTTCTTGAAATTCCATTTTTCCTTAAATTTTCTTTTTATGAATAAAATTCAAAATATAAAAATACAAAACTTTTACCCTAAATCGAATACAAAAAATCCGAACTGAACTGCAAGCGGATGTTTATATTATGATTTGCCACTGATTTTATTCAACAAAATCGATAAAACATTCGAAAATAGTACTCCGAACAAAATGTAAAGAGTCCAAGCTATATTTGTAAATAGTACAATCGCAATCATAAAAAGAAGTGTTGTTCCGAAAATAAAAAGCCCTCCCTTTTCACTTCCCTTTTTTTGCCATAACCCGAGTAGAAACAAACCGAGTAAAGCTCCGTACGTGAAAGACGCAATACCGAGCGCTAACTCGATTACCGTACTTGATGAAAGTGTAAAAAACATTGCCGAACCGACAAGCAACGCCGCCCATAGAACGGAAAATCCCCGTGAAATAATCAACTCTTTTTTGCTTTCAAGTCTATTTACATCGGGATAAAACAAATCGTAAACCGAAGAGGATGCCATAGAGTTTATTGAACCCGCAATTGTAGAAATTGCCGCGGCAAAAACGCCGGCTACAATCAATCCCGAAAAGCCGTTAGGAACTTTTTCAATAATGAATTTAACAAAAATCTCATCGGATTTAATATTTGTTTGCCCGTAGAAAGCATAAAGCCCCAAGCCGATTATCAGGAATAGAACCATTTGCAGAAACACCAAAACACCGCTTGCGATTACAGCTTTCTTAGCATCTTTCAATTTATTGATTGAAAGAAGCCGCTGCACAATCAATTGGTCCGTTCCGTGAGATGCCATTGAAAGAAATGCGCCTCCGATTATTCCGCTTAACAAAGTATATGGCTTAGTAAAAAACTCCGTGAAGGAATAACTCAACCCGAGATTAATAACTTTAAGCTTGTGATGTTCTGCGGCTATTGAAAAAATTTTCTCCAATCCGTCAGGCGAAAGAAGATGGACGATGTAATATCCTGCAAACATTGCCCCGCCTATGTAGATAAACATCTGCCAAACATCAACCCAAATTACGCTGCGCATTCCGCCAAGCATTGAATAAATAAGGGCTATCGCGGCAATAATAATTATGGCGTAAAAATAGTTTATATCGAGAAGGAGTTTTAACGGTATAGCCGTTGCGAAAAGTCTTACTCCGTCGGCTGCAATTCGGGTGAAAAGAAAAGAGACCGAGGCAACTTTTCTAAGTTTTTTCCCAAATCGTTTCTCCAAAAACTCATAAGAAGTGGAAAGCTCACCCTTGAAAAATGAAGGAAGAAAAAACAACGC
>CAYLYR010000132.1:0-6799 GCA_964387835.1 uncultured Melioribacter sp. | reverse complement strand
AGATTCAAGTTCTTTCGTTCCTAATCTATGACCGGCAACATTAATAACGTCATCTATTCTTCCGAGAATACGGAAATAACCGTCCGGAGCTTCCACTGCGCCGTCGCCTGCGAAGTATGGCCAATCGTGCCAATCTTTGCTGTTCGGGTCGCTGTTATATCGTACATAATATTGGTTCTTAAATCTCTCATCGTCGCCCCAGATTGTCAGCATTCTTCCGGGCCAAGGATTTCTAATAACAATATTTCCCGCTTTGTTGCTTCCGCGAGGCAGCGGTTCACCGTTATCATCAAGAATTTCAGGATAAATTCCCGGTACTCCGGGTCCTGCGCTTCCCGGTTTCATCTTGTGAATTGCGGGAACCGTAGAAGCCAAGAAACCTCCGGTTTCGGTCTGCCACCATGTATCGACGATAACAGCTTCTTTTTTACCTACTTCATTATAATACCAGCGCCAAACGTTCGGCTCGATAGGTTCGCCTACCGTAGTCATATGTTTGAAATGATATTTATATTTTGAAGGTTCGTTCGGACCGATTCTACGTAAAGCGCGGATAGCCGTAGGTGAAGTATGGAAAATATTAACATCTAATTCTTCCGCAACTCTCCAAGGTCTGCCTGCGTCCGGATGAGTAGGAACTCCTTCAAAAATAACCGATGATGCAGCGAGAGCTAACGGACCATAGACAATGTATGAATGTCCGGTAATCCAGCCGATGTCAGCCATACACCAGTAAACATCTTCAGGATGAATATCCTGAATATATTTGGAAGTACCGGTTACATAAGCCATATAACCGCCGATAGAGTGCTGAGCGCCTTTCGGTTTTCCGGTTGTTCCCGAAGTGTACATCAAGAAGAGAGTATCTTCCGCATTCATCTTTTCAGGTTCAACTTCCTGATGGTAGAATTCCTTAATTTTTTCATTAATTAGAACGTCGCGTCCTTCTACAAGTGGAGTTTCGGCGGAATATTTACCGGGGTATCTTTCCCAGATAAGGACGTGCTCGACATGTTGTCCTTCTTTCTCAGCCAAATCACAAGCTATGTCGGCTTTCTCTTTATGGTCAATTAAATTTCCGGCACGGTAATATGAGTCCGCAGTAATTAATATTTTACTCTTTGCGTCAACAATTCTTTCGGCAGCCGCTTTACCGGAAAATCCGGAAAAGACTTGTGAGTGAATAACGCCTATTCTTGCACAAGCAAGCATTGTAATAGGCAGCTCTGCAATCATCGGCATATGAAGCGTAACCGTGTCGCCGCGTTTCAAACCGTATGATTTTAACAATGCAGCCGTTTCATTTACTTTGACATAAAGTTCCTGAAAAGTCATATGAACAATTGGTTCGTCTTCAGGCTCAGGTACAAAATGGAGAGCCGTTTTATTCTTGTATTTCGGTAAATGACGATCCACACAGTTATAAGATGCATTCAGTTTTCCACCGACAAACCATTTGAAGAAAGGAGGATTGGAGCTATCCAAGGTTGTATGCCAATATTCATACCAATCAAGCATGTCGGCATATTCTTTGTAACATTCCGGAAAATTCTTTTCTCCGAATTTTTCAAGAACGTTCTCATCGGTCAAATTAGCTTGTGCAATAAAATGTACCGGCGGCTCAAAATATTCTTCTTCTTTCCAATGCACAGCAATCTGCGCTTCGGAAACTACATCCTCATTTTCATTATTTTTGATTTCGTTTTCGTCCATTGTAACTCCTAATTAAAATTCAAAAAATAGTTTATTCCCCTATCGGCATTACAGTCTTGCCGTAAGTTTCATTAACAACCTGTGCTAAAGCCAAATAAATTGCCGAGAAACCGCAGAAGATTCCTTCCCAGCCGGCAATTGCTCCGACAAGTGCGCTGCCTGTTGCATCTTTAATAGCCAAAAGCCAGAACAGAATCCACAAAGTTAAAAATACAACTTGAAGAGCTTTGTTGTGTTTTAATGTTGCAATCCATAGAACAAAAGTAAACAGTCCCCACAGGAACAAGTATGCCACCATACCTCCTTCCTCAGGACCGGCAAACCAACCGTGTTTTCCGCCTAACACTAAAAAGACAAGAGTTAACCAGAAAAGACCGTATGAAGTAAATGCTGTCGTACCGAAAGTATTGCCTTTTTTCCATTCCATCCAACCTGCAAAAACTTGAGCTAATCCTCCGTAAAAGACTCCCATGGCGAGAATCATTGTACCGAGGTGAAAAATCCCGGCATTGTGAAGATTTAACAATACTGTTGTCATACCGAATCCCATTAAACCTAATGGAGCCGGGTTGGCAGTAGTATCAACAAGACGTGTTTCTTCAGACATTTAAGCCTCCGAATTAATTAATAAATAATTAGTTGTTATGTGTTAATTGGGTTAGGAGCTTAGATAATAATTATGGGAAAGAGTTGTGAATTTTGAAAAATAATCTTATAAAATGCTTAAAATCATTATTATAATAAATTACGGAATTGCCGAAACCGCTTGGGGGAAAGTCTAAAAGAGAAGTTAAATAATCGGAAGAAAGTAAAAACGTGTATAAAAATAGATGTAATTCTGTTTTCTTCATTAATTATCTTTTTCTTTTATTTTATAAATAGGCTAAGAAGCCGTAATTTCAAAGCAAAAGCATATAACAGATTATTACATCAAATCCTTACATCAAAATAAAAAACAGTATATCAATACACATATATATTTTGTTTAAAACTATTTCCTTTGTGAATGACGCACAACAATAAAGAAAATTTATAAAAAAATCAAATTTACAATGAATTTTTTTAAAAATTTTTCAGTTAGAATTATCTACAAAGGGATATTTGAATGCTTTTTCTTCGGATTAGAATCTACCTTGGTTTTCAGCATTTGAAAAACATTCACTAATTTTTTCCTTGTTTCCGCAGGTTCTATTACATCGTCAATATATCCTCTTCCGGCGGCAATAAAGGGATTTGCGAATTTATCGCGATAAGTTGTAATCATTTCTTCCAACTTTTCCTCCGGATTATCGGCATTCTTAATCTCTTTACTGAAGATAATCTCGACAGCGCCTTTAGGTCCCATAACGGCAATTTCCGCAGTGGGCCAAGCAAAATTAAAGTCCCCTCGAATATGCTTGGAGTTCATCACGTCATAAGCGCCGCCGTACGCCTTTCGCGTAATTACGGTAACTTTGGGAACCGTTGCCTCACTGAAAGCGAACAATAATTTTGCACCGTTTGTTATTATTCCGTTCCATTCCTGCTCGGTTCCGGGCAAAAATCCGGGAACATCTTCAAGCACTAACAGCGGTATATTAAATGCATCGCAAAAGCGAACAAAGCGCGCCGCTTTCTTCGACGAATTTATATCAAGCACACCGGCAAGAGCGGCAGGTTGATTGGCAATAATACCAATTGAAATTCCCCCGATTCTGGCGAAACCGACAACAATGTTTTCGGCATATTCCGAATGAACTTCGAGAAAATCACCATCGTCAACAAGTAGATGAATCACTTTTTTCATATCATACGGTTTGTTGGGATTATCGGGAACAATGTCGTTTAATTCGGGAATAATCAAATCCTGTTCAAAATCAAACTCTTTTTCCGGCACTCTATCCTTCCAGTTTTGGGGAATAAAATCGATAAGTTTTCTTATGTTTTCAATTACTTCAATTTCGTTATCAAAGGCAAAATGAGCCACTCCGCTTTTGGATGCGTGAGTATCCGCACCGCCTAAATCTTCAAAAGAAACTTCTTCGTGAGTAACGGTTTTAACAACATTGGGACCGGTAACAAACATGTAGCTTGTGTTGCGAGCCATAAAAATAAAGTCGGTAATTGCAGGTGAATAAACCGCTCCGCCGGCGCTAGGTCCGAGTATAGCGGAAATTTGAGGTACAACGCCCGAAGCCAAAGTATTACGGAGGAAAATGTCCGCATAACCGCCGAGACTAACTACGCCTTCCTGAATTCTTGCACCGCCGGAATCGTTCAATCCGATTATCGGGATTCCCATCTTCATGGACAGGTCCATAATTTTACAAATTTTTTCCGCATGCGCTTCCGATAATGAGCCGCCGAAAACAGTAAAATCCTGACTGAAAACAGCTACCAATCTTCCGTTAATTTTTCCGAATCCGGTAATGACGCCATCGCCGAGTATTTTATTTTTATCAAGTCCGAAATCAGTTGCACGGCTTTCAACAAACATATCCAATTCATCAAAAGTGCCTTCGTCAAGAAGTAACTCTACCCTTTCTCTTGCCGTGAATTTTCCTTTCTCATGTTGTTTGGCTATTTTTTTTGCGCCCCCGCCTAATTTTGCTTTTTCCCTTAAACTTTCCAAATAATTAATTTTTTCTTTCATAGTCTCTAAATATTTACTGGTAAAAATTGGTTATTTGTCTCTTTATATTTATTAAGAATAAAATTTCTCAATTCTAAAAATTTCTCATTTTCCGGTAATCCCGCATCTCGGTCATCATCAAAATCCACTACTATTTTCTCAAAAATCTTTCCGGGATGTTTACTCATAACGAGCAATTTATCCGCGAGAAAAATTCCGTCGGTAATATTATTTGTAGCCAAAACGAATGTAGTATGATTATATATTTTATTCAGCTCGCGAAGCTTCAAAAGTAGTTCATATCTTACTTTTTCATTATCAATATTTGACAAGGCATCATCAATCAATAGAATCAAAGGATTTTTAACAAGCGCGCGCGCAAGCTCAATTCTGAAGCGGAATCCGTAACTCTTAGGATGAGGGGAAAAATCTTCATAACCGGTTAATCCGACCGCATCAATTGCCTTTTGAATTTCTTCGTCGGATGAATTTTTAGATGTAAACTTTATGTTCTCCTTTACGCTCTTCCACTGCAAAGATGTGGGAGAGTCCATGATCAATGCGGAAATTCTATCGTCGGATTTGATAATTTCTCCTTCAAAGTCAGTCTCAACTTTTGCCAGAATTTTAAGCAAGGTAGATTTCCCCGCTCCTTTCGGCGCAAGAATAACAGTAAACTCGTTTTCGTGAATCGTAAATGAAAGATTTTCAAAAAGGCGAATCTTATATCCTGTAGAATCCAAAAAATCTTTTGTTAAAGATTTAACTTCGAGTACTATTTTAGTCGAGTTCATCAGGTATCCAATTAATAATTTTGTATTCAATTAATTTAAAAAGCAAACCGGAGAGATAAATCACAACAATCATTATTACAATGGATAAAGTGAGTATCGAAATATCGTTGTACTCAATTGCATTCAGCATTAGCCTGCCCATTCCGTAGTTTCCCGAAATCATTTCATAGATTAACGCCCAGCCCCATGAAAGAAGAAACAGCATGTGGATTTTTTCAAAAACGTAAGGCTTTATTAATTTACTTACTACATCCCTAATAATTTCTTTCTCGGACATCCCTAAAGATTGAAGCGTAAAAAAATAATTTTTATTTATCTTTCTAACTTCACCGGCAAGAAAAATCTTCTGTTCCAAACCTGCAACCAACATCAAAAAGACCAGCTCTGCTATCCAAGAATTACCGAACCAATAAACCATAAAAAGGAGTAAGAAGACATATGAGAAAAACCGGAATGAGAATAGCAGAGTAGAACTCAAGTCGTAAGTTAAAAAAAGTTTCGGACTATAATATCTTGTAACATAGCAACAAAGGAAACCCAAAATAGGAATAAGCACAACGAGAAAAGCCGTAAGCCCGATTGCATTGAAAAACGCATAATCCGAAACAAGCGTTCCAAGCGAATCAATCATTGATGCGGGTGAAGGTAAAATTTGATTGGGAGGTAAAATAGACTGAAACAAAACAATATAAATAAATGTAAACCAAGCGGCTATTTTAGCAAAGCTTTTGTATCCGGAAAAATCTGTCATTATTTATTACCAATTTCAATGATTAAGAATCAAAATATATTTAAGATGTATCGGTAAATCAATCGAAAAGAAAAATAATTTATTTTATTATTTTCTTTACTTTTTGTTTAATTAATTTTTGATAGCCGTATTTAATTTTGCTCGGCAAAGCTGTGATTGCATATTTGTCCGTTGGGAAAGCAAAGGACGGCTCAAAATAACAATTAACGGTACAGCCTTCGCAAAAATCAAATTTTCCTTCCATCGATTTATAGTACTTATACTCTTCGGTTTTCATAATTTCAGAGATTGATTTGCCTATCGGGACATTTCTTTTCCTAAAATGATAGCAAGGAAGAATTACTTCATTTAAAGGAGAAATTACAATTACTCTCGAAACGGCTTTGCACTTAGGATTATTAATATGATTTCCTCCGGCGCGGCGCAGAGCGACAAACGCTTTGTTTAAGTATGCATTGCTCTTCCCTTTTACAAATTCCTCAATAAAATCAAGCGCTTCGGTTGATAGACCCGGATTACCGAAATAGGAAAACACAGGATTTACAAGAAGCACCAAATCGTGCCGAACGGCAATCTTATACATTGCGGGTAATTTTTTATAGTTTTCATTTGTTACGGTAAAAAGAATATCGGGGAATTCGCCCAAAGACTTAGCCAATTTTATCGATTCGAAAACCGAACGATATGAATCGATGCCACGAATTTTATTATGCTCATCCTCGTCGGGAGAATCAAGAGAGAAATGAAGCAAGTTAACCTTACCGGCTAACCTTTCGGCAAACTTGTGATACAGTAAGGTATTTGTAGTAATACTTGTCTGCATTTTCAGTGAACGCGCGTATTCGGTCATCTCAGCAATTTTCGGATTAAGTAAAGGTTCGCCGCCGGTTAAATCGATAAATTTAACTCCAAGTTTTTTTAACTCATTTG